>JASFGN010000564.1:0-3179 GCA_050123735.1 Desulfobacterales bacterium
TGAATGCCAAACATGCCATCGGCGAAAAAGGCTCACTGGTTATTTCTACCAGCTATCATCCGGATGAGGGCAACGTTATAGTGAAAATATCGGACAGCGGCCACGGCATTGAAAAAAAGGATTTGGCGCGTATTTTTGATCCCTTTTTTACGACCAAGCCCACCGGCGAAGGCACCGGTCTGGGGTTGTCGGTCAGTTACGGTATCGTTAAAAATCATGGTGGTGATATTCTGGTGGAAAGTGAAGTCGGCCAGGGTTCCACTTTCACCGTTGTATTGCCGCTGGTATCACCGCATTCAAGGCTGGCGCATGCAAAAATCCATTCTTATAATTGACGACGAGCTGGATATGCTCCAGCTGCTCAAACGCAGTCTGAAGCCTGAGCTTAAGTGCGCCATCGAAACCGCTCAGTCCGCCAAAGAAGCACTGGAGATCCTTTCCGAACGTTCTTTTGATCTGGTCCTGGCCGATATCAAGATGCCGGAAATGGATGGTTTTGAACTTCTGGAGCTGCTCAAAAGAGACCACCCGCAGATGACCGTCGTCATGATGACGGCTTACGGTGGCGTCGATATGGCCGTTGAAGCCATGCGTAAAGGAGCCTACGATTTTATCACCAAACCCTTTGATCATGAAACCATTGTGGTGCGCCTGGATAAAGCCCTGGAGCGCAGCACGCTGATTCAGGAAAATTACAGGCTGCAGATGGCGTGCCAGGACCGGGACGCCTTCGAGGAACTGGTCGGCAACAGCCGGGTCATGAAGCGGCTCTATGAAACCATTCAAATGGTGGCCAAATCGGATTTAACGGTGTTGATTACCGGCGAATCCGGCACGGGTAAAGAGCTTGTCGCCCGGGCGGTGCATAATCTGAGCAATCGAAGTAACAATTCTTTTGTGGCGGTCAACTGCCCCACGCTGCCGGAAACGATATTGGAAAGCGAATTGTTCGGCTACAAAAAGGGGGCCTTTACCCAGGCGTTTCAGGATAAAATCGGACTATTCCAGGAAGCGCATAAAGGCACCATCTTTTTGGATGAAATCGGCGATATCACACCCGCCATTCAAATCAAACTTCTGCGGGTTCTACAGGGAAAAGAAATCAAACCGCTGGGGGATACCAAATCAATTACAGTGGATGTCCGCATTGTTGCCTCGACCAATCAGAACCTGGAGGAGAAGATCCAAAAGGGCGAATTCAGAGACGATGTTTTCTATCGACTCAATGTGCTGCCCGTCAAGTTGCCGGCTCTCAGGGAGCATCCGGAGGATATCCCCTTGATTGCCAACCATCTACTGGAAAAGCATTGCGCTGAATTAGATAAGCCTTTAAAGAGAATTTCACCCGAGTTGATGGACTTATTTTTAGAGCAAACCTGGGAGGGCAATGTGCGCGAGCTTGAAAATGTCATCATGCAGGGTATTTTGTTTTCCACCGGCGATGACATCCTGCCCCGGGACGTTCATTTAAACACCCATCCATCTGCCGGGCGTCCGATCACCGGTATCTATCACCATCTGCCCTATAAAAAGGCAAAAGAGCAAACCCTCAAAGATTTCAACTATACCTATCTGAGTAACCTGTTGACATCAAACAGGGGAAATGTTTCGCAGGCTGCACGGCAATGCGGAATGGAGCGGCAGGCCTTACAGCAGATCTTGCGCCGTTACCGGATCAAAGCCGATGATTTCAGAAAATAGGGCTGCTGCAGGGCGCATGTTTTCTTTCGATCATCTTGATGTACGGTATCAATGGCATTTCATGGGCTTGCCGCCGGTGGCTTTCTGTAATCTGGCCATATAGCGTCCCCACCAGCCTCTGGGTTTGGCGCATTCGGATCCGATATATTTTGCAGGATTTTCCTCAAAAACCTGACGGCAGCCATCCGCACAGAAATAATAATCCTGCCCCTCAACAGACGCCTTTATTTTTGACCTTTGCGGGTCTACGGACATCCCGCACACCGGGTCTGTCACCGAATTTACGGATGTGGTTTGCATTATCCTGTATTCTCCATTCCAGATGCTTTGATTTCAAAATATCGTACAAGGCAGATCATCAACCTTTTCATCCTACAAAGTAATGACCGCCCAGCAGAAAGCAAGCAATTGGGCAAACCGGTCCATTATTTTTTAAAATTTTTCGGCCTGTCGACTTTGTCAATCGAACGGCCGTCTATCATCAACAAAGGGATTTGTTGAACGCAGATGATATTCGAAGATTAAAGATATTCAGATTTTGGACGATTTGAAAACATAGAACCTGAATTTTGCACCAGGCGGAGGCTTTCATAAGCAAAGCACTTCAGGGCGAAGCTATCCCGCTAAAAGCGGGATGCTTCGCCCTGAATAACACAGCAGATGGAAGCCTCCGGCTCGCCCAGCGGGTGAAAATTAATGCGATAAGCGGTGAAAAAGCATTCTATATTTCGCATTAATTTTCATGCAAAATTCAGGTAGGACGTTTTCAAATTGAAGCGAGCGCGATTAAAGTTAAATGGTCCTAAAAAATGAAACGTGCGCATAAAATCCGAAAGCGCTGCAAGCCGGGAGGCTTTTTGGGTCTGTTCGGTCTGACGGCATTGTTTTTGGTTGTGGGATGTGCCGCATCTTCCCCTTCAGTCAGCGTGACGCATCCCGCTGCGACGCATTCACAAAGCGCCAGAGGGCATGCCGTTGACGCTGAAATCGAGAAACGGTTGCGTCAGGAATACAGACGCTGGCAGGGAACCCGGCATCGTCTGGGGGGCGGCGGCCGCCGTGGGATCGATTGCTCCGGGTTTGTCAAAGCGGTCTATCGAGACGTTTTTAATATTGAATTGCCGCGCAGCACCCGCTTGCAGGTCAGGTCGGGGCAGGCGGTATCTTGTCATAACCTGCGTGCCGGCGACCTGGTGTTCTTCAAACCGCCGTCATATCCGCGGCATGTGGGTATTTATCTGGGCGGATCTGAATTTGTGCATGCCTCCAAAAATAAAGGCGTGACGGTGTCCAAAATCGATCCGTATTATTGGGGGAAATATTACTGGACCGCCCGCCGCATTCTGCATTAGTCTCACCATCGCGATTAAGAGAACCCGGTTTACAATTTTGAATATCGAATATCGAACAAGGAATTTCGAATGATGAAGTTTTCTTCCTCTTCGACATTCATTATTCCTTGTTCTGTGCTCTGCGGT
>JASFGN010000565.1:0-3177 GCA_050123735.1 Desulfobacterales bacterium
CCGGGGTCAATTCGCCCATCAATCAAGGATGTCGCGCTTATTGATGGCGATTGTGCTGATGGGACTGATCCTCGGTTGTGCAAGTGTGCCGGTGACCACTTCCTTTGATCCCCAATCGATCAACGAAGTTCGGTTCCGTGATCGTTCCCAATCAAAACATGATGACGAGGTGCGCGTTACCGTTGCCGTGCCGACTGCCGAAGAAATCAAGGCGCTGTTCAGTGCCTACCTGACCTTTAGAGAAATCCAACCGGTCTGGGTCAAAGTCGAAAACCACAGCGATCGGACTTATTATCTGCTTTCAGTCGGCCTCGACCCGAATTACTATTCGCCCTTGGAGACGGCCTTTGCCGTCCACAGCGGCCTTGCTCCATCTGCCCGAACGGAAATGGAAAATTATTACAGACGGATGAATTTCAGAAATCCGATTCTGCCCAATACGGCCGTTTCGGGTTTTATTTTCACGAATCTGGATGAAGGCGAAAAGGTGGTCCAGGTCGACCTGATTGCCAGTCAGCAGATTAAATTTTTTACCTTCTTTGTTCAGATTCCCGGCATGCGGGTTGATTATCAAATGGTGGATTTTAACAGCCTCTACTCAGAAGACGAAATACTAGAATTAAATGAGGCTGAATTAAGAACGGCTCTCGAGAATTTGCCCTGTTGCACGACCAATGTGGAGGGAACGGATTTCGGCGACCCGCTCAATCTGGTAGTCATCGGCGATTTTCTTGATGTGGCGGCCACATTCGCCCGTCGGGGCTGGCTTCCGGCTGAAGAGACCTACTCGACCGCCGTCTGGAGAACCATCAAGTCTTTTCTGTTTGGTAAGCGATATCGATATTCGCCCGTAAGCTCACTGTACGCTTACGGCCGCCATCAGGATCTGGCGCGCCAGAAACCGCGCCGGAGTATCCACGAAAGAAACCACCTGCGCCTGTGGTACAGCCCGATGCGCTTTGAAGGCAAGACGGTCTTTATCGGGCAGGTCAGCCGCGACATTGGTGTGCGTTTTACCACAAAGGTCTGGCCGCCGGTCACCCATAAAATTGATCCGGATATCGATGAAGCCCGCCATGCGCTCGTCGAGGATTTGCTGTTTTCTCAAAAACTGGCGAAAGTCGGCCATGTGAAAGGGGTGGGGCGGGCAACGCCCTCCAAACCGCGCACGAATCTGACCGGCGATCCCTACTTTACCGACGGATTGCGAACCGTGCTGGTTCTCGAACCGGGCCCGATTGCACTGGACCAGGTCAGATCCCTTGACTGGGAACACCCCCAGACGTTTCATATATCTGACTGAGGGGCACGCATGGGTGTATATCCAGCGCCAAAAAGTTCAAAGCTGATGTTGCGATTCCGCCGGTCGCCGATCAGCAGATCGATTCACCGCACGAATCCGCCTGAGAAAGAAGCGCCAATGAAGAAAAAACGGATTGTCAGCTTTATCGTTTGTCTGATCGCAAGCATGCTATTCAATGCCGGCCCGTGCGAGCTGCAAGCCCAAGAGGTCTTCATAACGATCGGCGGCGGCGATTTTACCGGTGTATATTTCCCCACCGGATTGGCCATCGCGGACATGATCAACAGCAGACGCCAAGATTACGGGATGCGGGCCACGGTTGAAGCCACCATGGGATCGACGTATAACGTGAATGCCATTCTGGCCGGGTACCTGGACTTCGGCCTGGCCCAGTCCGACATTCATTATCATGCGGTGACCGGATTGGCCAACTGGGCCGAGAAGGGGCCTCAAAAAGAACTGCGGGCCGTATTCAGCCTCTACAATGAACCGCTGACGCTGGTGGCAGCGGTGGATGCGGACATAGAAAGCATTGCAGATCTGAGGGGAAAAAGAGTCAGTTTAGGCAACCCCGGTTTCACCCAGCGCCAGATCGTCGTCGATGCCCTTGCATCAGCCGGCCTCGACCCAAAGACGGATATTGTCCCGCTAACCGTTTTTGCCTCCGAAGCGCCCAACCTGCTCCGGGACAAACGCATCGATGCCTATTTTTTCACAGTTGGACATCCCAGCGAGACGATTCGCATGGCCCTATCCACGGAGCGTAAGGCCCGGATCATCCCGATTTCCGGCCCTGAGATCGATAAGCTGTTGGCAGATAATTCCTATTATATCAAGTCCCTGGTTGAAATGCGGCAGCTCTATCCGGATCTGGAAGGTCAGCCGGACAACGTGAACACGTTTGGCGTCGTGGCCACCCTGTGCACCTCCTCCAGGATCCCGGAGGAAGTGGTCTATACCGTAACGAAACTGGTATTCGAAAATCTCGATGAATTGAGAGGACGGCACCCCGCCCTTGTCGGTTTGACAAAAAAAGGCATGCTCGAGGGGCTTTCGGCACCGCTTCATCCCGGTGCACTGAAGTATTACCGGCAGGCCGGGTTGATGAAATAGCGCTCGCTGATGAAGGCACATCTTCTGCCGTCAAGGATTGTTTCTGCTGGAGACAGGCCCCCATACGGGTTTTGAACATCCTTTTTTCGGAACTTTATGATGACAGGCAGTATAAGATTCAGATGCTGATCGGAAGGTTTTATTTTAGGGGTGCCGCTTTGGAATTTTTGCCTGAAAATACCGCCGGGGTATGACAGGCGACATTGTGGCGTGCCAGATCCCACAGCGACTGGATGCGGGTCTTTTGCAGCAGATTGCCGTAATGACCGATTAATGCGGTATTATTGTACCAGCAACTGCAAGCGCGGTCGGCGGCCAGTTTCCGGCGTTCTTTGCGGATGCGCTCCGAGTTCCAGATGGTTTGAAAATCGGTTTCCCGAATGGATCCGACCCTGACGTGCTGTTCCAGGCAGGGGTAAACATTGCCCCAGGGATCGATGCGGGCCATCAGTACCGCGGCAAAGCATTGTTGCTGGGGAAACGACCCGCAGGTTTTGAGGCTGTCAATCAGGCGTGTCAAATAACCGTCTTTGGCCAGCGGTGTCGCCTTAATTTGCTCGGCAATCAAATCGGGATCCAGATGCAGGCTGCTTTCGTCCATTCCGGTATAATAGGCATCGCTGCAATGATGCACCGGCTGAAACAGAACGTCGTCGACCAGCCCGTCCCATTTTCGATAAAATGCGCCTATTTCATTCACATTCTGGTTTGAAATGGTCATGCGGACGCGAACGATGGGCCGCGATGAGCGCGGGTGTGAG
>JASFGN010000566.1:0-3176 GCA_050123735.1 Desulfobacterales bacterium
GCGCCCTTTTTATCAATCGGGGCCTGCATATCGGCAAAATCCGGTTGGGCCTCCTGATATTCCTCAAGGACATCCTCCACCACGAAGGTGAAATCTTCCGGCGATGCCCCCATGGCGCTGCAACTGTCGTTGCGCAGGGCCATATCGCAAGATCCCAGAATGCCCTTCGGCCGCTTTTCCCTGGGCCAGCTGTTACGCACGTTGTACATGAGCTGCGGGATGTCGATTTTCATCGGGCACACGTAAATGCACCGCTGGCACATGGTGCACATCCAGGCCCAATCCGATTTCATTATTTCATCGTCCAGCCCTAAAGCAGCCATCCGCAGAAATTTGCGCGGATCCATTCCTTCCAATCCGGTCGCCGGACAACCTGAAGCGCAGGCGCCGCAGGTCAGGCACAGATTCAAATTGCCCCCTTCCGGCAGGATTTCCATTACCTTGTCCATGAAGGTGCTTTTCTTTTTTCCGCCAAGCTCGATGGTATCAGTAGACATTCTTTTCTCCCTGGATTTTTGATAAAAGCCGTTTCAAAATGTTATTGGCGCCCATTCATTTTTCTTAATGGTGACACTTTTTGTGCCTCTGCTTCAGAGGGTCGCCGTTCAATTTTTTATCCCCACGACTTCGGGGAACTCATCCTCCCGGAACACCGCCAGCGGTGGGGCTTCTTCGAGGCTGCGACCGGCCTGGTAGTCAAATGCCCGCTGTGTCTCCTGTGCAATGGTGCGGAACAGCTCCATAACCGGAATGTCGTTCGGGCAGGCATTGGAGCATTGACCGCAGCCCACGCAGGCAGTGCTCATATGCGCCAGGCGTGTCATATGGTAAAAAACAGTATCGGTGGGCATCTTGATGATGCCCTTGCGCCTTGCCCATCGCAGATACTGGGAAGGCTCATGGTTGAAAACATCGGTGACAAACACGCATTCCTTGCAATAACACACCGGACAGGCCACACGGCAGTTGTAACAGTTGACACAGGTGGCAAAGTAGGCTGATATTTTTTCGACACTATCGGTTGCTTCACGCGTGCTGGCGAACCTCTCGTCACGGTAGGCGGTGCGCTTCTTCACTAAGTCATCAATGGCACCCTGACGCGTGGCAGGCGCTTTGATTGCAGGCAGATCCAGCCGGGCGAGCACATCCTGCCCGACCTCGGTTTGAGATTGGATCAAGATCTGGTCATCAACATTCATGCCATATAGCCCGATGATCAGATCGGCACCGGTGGCCACCGGATATTCGCAGGCCTTACATGCCGGCGCCAGATCTATCCCGTCAATCGGCCCGTCATTGCCACCGGTTACGTGCTGGTAGAATTTAGCCGTCGAATCTTCCTTATTCTGCTCAATAAAGCGGAAGTAGTCTTTGTTCTGGAATGCGCCCAGGCAGTCCATACCGATCAGCACGACCTCATCGGTACGGCCCTGCTTGAGCTTGACAAGTTCGACAAAGGCCCGAATCTCGCAGGGGCGCATGACCGCCGCAATTTTGGCGCCTGCCGGTTTGCGCGTCAGACGGGAAACAATTTTGGCGGCATTCATGGGAAAAGCCGGTGCCAGGGGGTCAACCGCATCGAGGCGAGCGGGATCTGCTACCAGTGTGGGCATGACCATGTTTTTAACCGGCAGATACTGAGGAACCAAAATTGCCTCGATTTGCTCGGTTGCGAGAATATCCCCAAAAAATTCGCGCAACGCACCCAACAGATCCTTGTCTTTGACATCAATTTTCGTCGTCATTGCCATAACTACCTCCGGTATCTGTTAATCGTTATTTGTTATTCGTTATTTGGCATCGCTATCATCTCAGTTTTCGATCTTTTATCTTTCTTAATGACCATTAACCAATAACAAATAACTTTTCTCAACTCGGAACCTGCAAGACGCATGCTGAGGCTCAGATCACCATTTTTAATCTGGCCTGGCTGGGTCCCAGATCCTTGATTTGTGCGACCAGATCCCGCATGATCTCGGCGAACAGAACCCCATCGCTGGCCCCAATCCAGGTCAATCTTAAGCGCTGCTGCTCGAAGCCGAACTGCGGCAGGATCTCTTTCAGCAGCTTGATGCGTCGCCGCGCCTTAAAATTTCCGTTGATATAGTGGCAATCACCGGGATGGCAACCACTGACCAGCACACCGTCAGCACCTTCCAAAAAGGCTTTTATGATGTATTGAGGGTCAACCATGCCGGTGCACATCACCCGAATGCTTTTTATATTGGGCGGGTATGACAGACGCGAGGTGCCCGCCAGATCCGCAGCGGTATAGGTGCACCAGTTGCAAAAAAAGCCCACGATTGTCGGTTCAAACGCACTCATCTGATAACTCCTTTCTAGCCGGCTAATAAACCGTCGATTTCCTCAAAAATCTGATTGTCGGTAAAGTGCCGAACTTTGGCAGCCCCACTGGGGCAATAGGCGGAGCAACTGCCGCAGCCTTTACACACCGCTTCGTTTACCTCGCTAATCCCTTTGAGTTCATTGAACTCAATGGCCGAGTAGGCACACAGCCCGATACAGATCTGGCAGCCAACACAGACGTCCGGATCGATCGACGAAATCATCGGCGCCACCGCGACCTTGCCCGATGCGCTGAGCGCCAGTGCTTCAGCGGCCGCTCCTTTCGCCTGCGCAACGGTGTCCGGAATATCCTTGGGCCCCTGGCAGGCGCCGGCCAGAAACACACCGCTTGAAGGTGTCGACACCGGCTCCAGCTTGGGGTGCTCTTCCTGAAAGAAACCGTCCCCGCCAATGCTGATCCCGAAGGTGCGCGAAACGGCATTGGCATCTGCGCGCGCCTCCATGGCGGTGCATAAGATCACCATTTCAACCGGAACCGCTATTATTCTATCGGAGAGCGTATCCTCGGCCTTTACCGTCAGGATGCCGTTGTTTTCTTCTACCCGGGCCGCCTTACCGCGAACCATGCGCACCCCTTCACTTTGAACGCGCTTGTAAAATTCCTCGTAGCCCTTTCCAAAGCAACGCATATCGATGTAGAAATTGTAGACTTCCGTATCGTGTCCGCACTTGTCCTTGAGCAGATGCGCATATTTAAGCGCATACATGCAGCAGGTGCGCGAGCAGTATTCGTGGTGGTTGATATCGCGGCTGCCGATACAATGCAGAATCGCCACGCTCTTGGGCGGCGCGGTGAATTTGAAGCGGTC
>JASFGN010000567.1:0-3174 GCA_050123735.1 Desulfobacterales bacterium
TCGCGTTTGTCAAAGGCAAGACCAAACTGGTTCTGGTGGATTCGCTTTATCCGCTCTGTGACAAGGGACCCCAGACGGATCCAAGATACCAATGGAATTACAATGGTTTCATCGCCGGGACCGATCCGGTTGCCGTCGAAACGGTTTGTTTAAAAATTATTACTGAAAAAAGGAACGCCATCCGAGGTGAGCCATGGCCCCTCTCTCCCCCACCGATTTGTGTGGAGGCTGCTGATAAAGTCTATGGATTGGGGACGAGCCGGATGGAGCAAATTCAAATTCAACATTATGGCTGGGAACACGAGTTATTGCTATAGTCCCAATTGAGCGAAAATGTGGTCTGTTAGCCGCTTTTGTGGGAAAGATACGCGAAATTAGAAGGTTTCTGGCGCTTATTAAATCATTCCGATCCGGCTTTGAAATGATTGGGGAAGAGGTTAAATCCATGAAATTTAATCAACCAATTACACGCAGAGAATCAATTCGCAAGCTTTTAAAATGGTCCGGGTGCATCACATTTGCCGGTATGGCCCGCTGGCCACTATTTGAATTGCCGGCGGCAAAGGCCGCGGTCGCAAACCAGAAATTTATTATCGAGGGCATCGGTCAAACAGATAATTTTTCAGTCAAAGACCTGACCCAAAAAGTTTTTGAAGCTGCCGGCGGAATAGGACAATTTGTATCGAAGGGAGATGTCGTGGTCATCAAACCGAATATTTCCTGGGCCAGACCGCCGAAAATGGCCGCCACCACAAATCCGGAAGTATTGCAGGCGGTCATTGAGCTTTGTCAGGAAGCGGGCGCCAAAAAGGTCCGAATCGCTGATAATACGATTGACAATGCGAAATTCTGTTTTTCTGTATCAGGTGCAGCAGATGTAGCTAAATTAACCGGGGCGGAACTCATCACGCCTGATTCATCTTTGATGCGCGAGATGAATCTGCATGGGGATCTTCTGGATGTCTGGCCGGTTTATTTGCCCATTTTGGAGGCGGATAAGGTCATCAACCTGCCGGTTGCCAAGGATCACATCCTGAGTTCCCTAACACTCGGTATGAAGAACTGGTTCGGTGCGATTGGCGGAAGGCGCGGCTCGCTCCACAGAGAAATACATCCAAAAATTGTTGACCTGGCTCAGTTTTTCAAACCTACCCTTACACTGATAGATGCCACTCGAATCATGACAAGAAATGGACCTTCAGGTGGAAGCACATCTGATGTCGTCATAAAAAATACTATTATTCTAAGCGATGATCCTGTCGCCGCGGATGGCAAAGCGGCTTTGCTTTTGGGCAAAGAGCCACAGAATATTGGGTATATCAATTTGGCCAGGAAGCGGGGGCTCGGAACCTACGATTTTTCAAAGCTAGTTCAAAAAAAAGTGAGTGTATAAATTCAGGTTATAACAGCCTATTTTATAACGTCTTCCATAACCCCATCCCTCTTTTTTTGGCACAAACAGAAAGAACGCTCCCATTTGCTCTCAAGGCTTGGCCTTATTTTCCATTTTTCCTTCTTTTAGCATCCGTAACGGCGCCTCAATCATGATGCTCAGTTTGATTGTCACCGGCAGCCAACCCAGCAGGTCGGCTGTTGGTACCGTAATGGAATCAAGGTGAAGCAAAAACCCGATGAGGAAGATGCTGCCGATGTAACCACCCAGAAAGTACCAGCCCGGCGTGAAGCGTTTCTGAAGAATCTGGCCGGACCCCGGGCACAACCACCCGAGTCCGAAAAGCGCTGCGCCGTATACCGCCGAAGGCTTGGACCAACGGGTGTCAGTTGCAAGAAGACCCTGCCTGAGCGCGACAAGCGTGGAAGCAATGGCAACATATTTGACAGAGGCCTGACAGAGTTTGCCAAAACCGAGATTCACTCTGGCCAACAATCTGTGAACGATATCGATTACGGCCAGGGGGTTGTTGGGCGACAGCTCCCCGCTCCCTGTCAGATCGGAGATGCTGTGGAACAGCTGGATATAGGCCGGCACCATGGCCAACAGTCCCAACAGATAGGCGGCAAAGAGCAGATACCCATACCGCCGTGTGCCGGTATAGACCTGCCCGGCACCGGGACAGACCCAGGAAATTGCCGCCGCCCACGCAACACTTGCCTGAAGCGGTCCGCCACTCCGTTTTCGTTGTTCGGCAGCCACATCGACAGCGGAAATCATGGCCCACAACCAGATAAAGTATAACCCGAAAAAGCAAACTCCCATGGAAAAGAAAGGCACCTGCGGAACCATAGGTGTCGCGGTCCCACTGAGACTGCCAAAAATCCGGCTCACCATCGCACTCAGAATTGCAAACAGCATCCGGGCCAACCCGACGGTAAAAAAAATAAACAGCGCAGCAGTTACAATACCTCGCAGGCGAGAGCCGGCATAGAATTCTCCCAGGCCGGGGGCAGCTGCACTGTAAACGAAGGCACGATGAACGCTTATGGGTTGCACTTCGGACGAAGACAACTCACTGGTATTTTTGTCACCGGATGGTGTCATCGTTTTTTCCTCAGCGCTTCTTCAAACGGATTGTGAAATGCGGTGTTTCTTGTTTTCTTCTTTTTTCTTTTTGTTTCTACATGCCTACGTGGTGTCTTTTTCGGCTGAGGTGCGGCTCTCGAAGCATCGGGCTGGATTTTCATGGACAATGAGATTCGCTTGCGCTCCAGATCGACAGCGATTACGCGCACTTTCACCTTCTGCTGGACGTTTACACAATCGGTCGGCTCCCTGACAAAGCTGTCGGATAATTCACTGATATGCACCAGTCCGTCTTGGTGGACACCGATGTCGACGAATGCGCCGAAAGCGGTCACATTCGTGACGATTCCCGGCACCTCCATTCCCGGCTTGAGATCGGAAATCTGGTTGACGCCTTCGGCGAATTCGACGGCTTCAAATGCCTGGCGCGGATCACGGCCCGGTTTGGCCAGTTCGGCGAGAATGTCCATCAGAGTCGGGCGGCCGATCTGGTCGGTGATGTACCTTGAGACCTCGATTTTTGCCCTCAAATCCGCATCGGCCATCAAATCAGCAACTGCACATTTCTGATCGCGGGCCATGGCATCCACGACCGCATAACTCTCCGGATGAACGGCACTGGCATCCAGTGGATTGGCGCCATCGTGAATTCTCAAGAAACCGGCCGATTGCTCATAGGCTTTGGGACCGAT
>JASFGN010000568.1:0-3172 GCA_050123735.1 Desulfobacterales bacterium
TATCACATATACAGGAGGCTGTTTTGAAATTCAATGCTCTTAACCAGAACCACATCAAAAAGCTGCAGACCATGGTTGCGCAGGAGCGGTTTTCCACCGGTGAATCGGTTCTTGACCTGCACGCCAAGGATCAATCCCAGCATGCACCCAGTCGGCCGGAAGCCGTCATCTGGCCGGTGGATCGCAACGAGGTGGCCGCTATATTAAGATATGCCAATGAGCACCGTATCCCGATAACCGGCTGGGGCTCCGGCTCGAGCCTGGAAGGCAACCCGATTCCGATTCAAAAGGGCATCGTTCTGGATTTTTCACAGATGAACCGTATTTTGAATATCCGTGCCGAAGACTTCCAGGCCGATGTGGAGCCGGGTGTTATCTATCAGGATTTGAATGAAAAACTGCGGCATACCGGCCTGTTTTTCCCGCCCGATCCCGGCGCCCGTGCCACCGTCGGCGGCATGATTGCCAACAACGCCAGCGGAACCCGCACGGTCTATTACGGCTCCACCAAGGATTATGTCCTGCGGCTGGAAGTGGTTTTGGCAAGTGGTGAAATCATCGAGATGGGCACCCGCGCGACCAAAACATCCTCCGGCTATGATTTGATTCATCTAATGGTGGGATCCGAAGGCACGTTGGCGGTGGTGACCGCCGCTACGCTGCGCCTGGTGGGTTTTCCGGTGGAATACTCGGCCGCCATTGCCACCTTTCCCTCCGTAGAAGCGGCCAGCAAGGCGGTCTTTGAAATCATCCGAGCGGGCCTCAACCCGGCTGCTCTGGAATTGCTGGGTCCCGAATGTATCGAGCTGATGAACCGCGAAGAGCAGCTGGGCCTGAAGGTTTCACCCACCCTGTTTGTCGAGTTTCACAGTTCCAGCGCCGGCCATCTGGCAGAAGTTTTGGAGATGGGCCAAGAGATCTGTGATGATCAGGGGTGTACCGAATTCAGATCCGGTCTGGGCAAAGCCGAGCGAGACCGTATCTTCAAAGCCCGGCATGCCTTGGGTGAGATGATTATCCGCACCCATCCGGATTGCGGCACCCTGGTGGTTGATGTGGCTGTTCCCAATACGGCCTATCCTGCCATTATTGCTGCCATTGGCGAGGAGATGAAGGCCACCGGCATTATGGGGTATACCTTCGGTCATGCCGGCGACGGCAACGTACACTTTAATATTCCCGGCAAGAAAGGCGATCAAAAGCAATGGGCCCAAATTGACCGGCTGGTTCAACGTCTGGTGTCCAAAGCACTTGATCTGGGTGGCACCGCCACCGGCGAGCACGGCGTGGGCCTGGGCAAGAAAAAGTACATGACCGCCGAGCACGGCAAAAGCCTGGATTGGATGAAGCAGATTAAAAACCTTTTCGATCCCAACGGCATCCTGAATCCCGGTAAGATATTTCCCTGAGTGCCGGCTGCGGCGCGACTGGATTGCATTCACCTCCTTGACCCGGCTAGCTGGATCATGTATGAACCTAAACTGAGCGTTTCAAATTACAGGCGTTATACGCGTCATTATCCAGCCCTGCAGCAGGGCAAAGTCCTTTCATTTTAATTCCTGTCGGTTATTGCTTGAGAGGGACTCGATGGGATATCAGCTTGAGCTTATCAAAGTCTCCAAATTATTTGGCGATGTCAGGGCCGTCGATGAGGTCTCACTGAGCATCGAGCACGGTGAGTTCCTGACCCTGTTGGGCCCGAGCGGATCCGGCAAGACCACCACCCTGAATATGATCGCCGGTTTTGAGATTCCCTCCTTAGGTGAGATTCTGCTGGAAAATGAAGACATTACCACCGTTGCGCCGAATAATCGCGGCATCGGCATGGTATTTCAAAACTACGCCCTGTTTCCGCATATGACCGTCGCGGACAACATTGCCTTTCCCCTAAAGATGCGCAAAGCCCCGGCGAATAAAATTCGACGATCGATTCAGGAAGCTCTGGAGCTTGTAAAGCTACCGGGCTTTGAGCGGCGGTATCCGCACCAACTTAGTGGTGGTCAGCAGCAACGCGTCGCTTTGGCCCGGGCGCTTGTTTTTAAGCCCAAAATCCTGCTGATGGATGAGCCGCTGGGCGCACTGGACAAGAAACTGCGTGACCACATGCGGTTGGAGATTAAACATCTTCATGAGTCGTTAAATATTACGGTGATCTATGTCACCCACGACCAGGAAGAAGCGCTAACCATGTCGGATCGGATCGCCATCATGAACGAAGGCAAAATCATTCAGCTCGGGACGCCGGTGGCGCTGTATGAGATGCCGGCCAACCTTTTCGTGGCCGACTTTATTGGTGAATCCAATTTTTTAAGCGGACGGATCGCTGAAACCGAATATGAACGGACCGCTGTCGAGACCGGCGAAGGTCTAAAAGTCTGGGTGCAAAAATTCAACCACGCAAATCCCGGCGATGAAGTTTCGGTTGCCATCCGTCCGGAAAAAATTCAAATCCTGACAGCAGACGCGGAAGATTCCAGTGATATCGTCAACCGCTTTAGGGGTAGAGTTGAAGAGATTGTTTATGTCGGTGAAGCCAGGATCTATCGCGTCAGCCTGGCGGCGGAAACTATCGTCGATGTAAAATTGCAAAGCGGGCCCACGGCACAGAATTTCAAGATCGGAGGTGATATCACCATTGGCTGGCGAACCCGCCACGGGCTGGCGTTAAAGTAAGGTGAATTTTTGCCATAAACCAAACACACAAGGAGGTGTGGAATGAAAAAGAAAAAAGAAACCCAAAACCAAAAGGGCATGACCCGTCGTGAATTTATCGTCACCGCCGGTGCGGCCACCGGCGCGGCCGTGGTAAGCGCATCCGTAGGACCGTTTGTTCACACCACCATGGCCAAGGGTGGCACCCTGAAGATCAGCTCTTATGGCGGTTCCTATCAAGAATCCCAGCGCAAAGCCTTCTTTGAACCGTTTGCCGAAAAATTTGGGGTTCAAATCATCGAAGATTCCGGTGCCGATATTGCTAAAGTCAAGGCCCAGGTGGATACGAAGTCCTATGAATGGGATGTGGTGGATCTGGAAACGCGGCATGTTGCGCGCGGTGAGCTCGAAAATTTACTGGAGCCCATCGACACCAATATGGTTAATCTAGAGGGCATCGACAAAAAGGCCATCCGCAAAGCGGCCGTTGGTAACATTTTCTGGACCACCTCGTTGGCTT
>JASFGN010000569.1:0-3161 GCA_050123735.1 Desulfobacterales bacterium
ACAGATATAAACAGCCGGTCCTGCAATCAATTTTTTGACGACGGATTGGTCTTTCCCGCAAAATGAACAAAAAGGTTCGCTTCGATTATTATGCTCTGACATGTCAGACCGCCTTACCGTTTTAATATAGATGGACTCAATTTTAAAAGCAAGGCATGTGCCAGTTTGATAAGCTCTTGAAATCGATATGTTATTAATTTTTGGGGGACTGGCAATCGGAACTGTCAATTCAGATATCGGGGTAAAATCGGAATCGGCACTTCTTGTCTGCCGGGGCTTTTAGCTTCATAAAGTCCCCATCAATATGTTTCGACAAACTGGTTTCCTATGATAGAATCGTTTTTCTTTTAATATTCAGTACTTTTTATGGTTCAGCAATTTCTTTGCGTCCCCCGATCCACTCAAGTGACAAAATTGGCATATCAATTGCCTCTAAGAAGGAGCTGTTGAATTATTTTGAAAAACCAAGGTGAGATGGAGAAAAAAATGAAGGCTTATCAACAAAATTTTGCAGGTCTCTGGATAGACCATCGCCGGGCGGTGATCGTATCGATCACCGATCAGGGCGAAACAATCAAGCGGGTCGAATCCAATGTCGAACGCAAGGTCCGGCTGTCGGGCGGGTCCCGCACCGCCAAAACGCCCTATGGACCTCAGCAGATTTCCGTTGACGGTAAACAGCAGGAACGGATAAGAAGACAGTTGCACCAATACTATCGGGAAACCATTCGCAGCGTACAAGATGCCTCAAAAATCCTGATTTTGGGTCCGGGAGGAGCAAAAGTGGAACTCAAAAAAGAAATTGAAAATGCCAGGGAAATCGGGGTAAAAAAAATTAAGGTGGAAGCGGCAGACAAAATGACTGAAAAACAAATTGCTGCCAGGGTCCGCAATTATTTTGCCAGGGCATCGTAACGCGGATGTTGCCCGGTTATACAATTGATGATCGGAAAAAAATACCATTGATCGGAGCCTGTCATGCTGGATTTTTTTTTCAAAAAGGAGCGCCAGCTTGAATCGCTGATTTACAGCTACCTCGAAAATATCGGCAAGATTCAAAACCATTTTGTCAAGGCCATGAACACCTATCTCAAAGGAGGTGTCAGTGACGATTTTTGCTTTCTCATGGATCAGACCCATAAATATGAATCCAGAGCCGATGATCTGCGCGATGAAACCAATGAGTTGATGTACAGCCGGGCCCTGATTCCGGAATCACGCGAAGATATTATGGATTTGCTGGAAAGAGTCGATGCGATTCCGCGATCTTTCGAACAGATTCTAAACATCATCCGCACTGAAAAAATCACGTTTCCTGAATTCCTGGTGCTTGACATTCAGGAACTGGTGAGGCTTTCCATGGAAAGCTGCGACCTGCTGGCCAAACAAATCGATGTGATGCTCAAAAAAAAGCCGGGCATTCGGGCCTTGATGTCAACCATAGATCAAAATGAAAGCCACTGCGATCATATCGAGCGACGGATCATCACCAAACTGTTCGAATCCGATCTCGATCCGTTGCGCAAAATGCAATTAAAGGAACTGGTCATCGTGCTGGGCGAAATTTCGGATCAAGCCGATCGGGTTTCAAAGAGAGTCAATATCATGACCCTGAAAAGGCGGGTATAATGCTGGCATTGCTGGGAGGCGTTTTTCTGGGGTGGTCGTTGGGGGCCAACGACGCGTCGAATGCCTTTGGTTCGGCCGTATCCTCACGCATGATCCAATTTCGCACCGCCGCTGTTCTGGCTTCGATTTTTGTCGTCGCAGGCGCATTGCTTGAGGGACGGGCCGGAATTGAGACCCTGCAGGGTCTGACGCAGTTGTCCTTGCAAAAGGCCGTTGTTTCATCGATTGCTGCTGCGATCACTGTGGCCATCATGACGGTGCTGGGGCTTCCGGTTTCAACTTCGCAGGCAGTCGTCGGCGCAATTTTGGGCGTTGGATTTTTAAATCGGCAGCTGAACATTGAAGGGTTGGGCAAAGTGGTCGCCTGCTGGTTCGGAACACCGGTGGGCGGATTGTTGATCGCGATGATCGCCTATAAAATTCTGGCGCTGCTTTACAACAGCTGTAAAATCGACCTGTTCAAATCCGACATCTTGCTGCGCATCTCATTGATCGCCGCCGGCTCCTATGCGGCCTATGCCCTGGGCGCGAACAATGTTGCCAATGTCACCGCCGTTTTTGTGGGCGCCGGTCATATCAGTGCACTAACAGCCACCCTTATCGGCGGGTTGAGCATTGCCCTGGGCATTTTGACGTTCAGTCGGTCGGTGATGGAGACCGTTGGCAGAAAACTGGTGCGCCTGGATCCGTTTTCCGCGCTGGTGGTTGTCCTGGCCGAAGGAATCACGGTGCACTTATATACGTTTGTGGGTGTTCCGGTTTCAACATCCCAGGCGGTGATCGGGGCCGTGCTGGGAGTGGGTCTGGTCAAGGGGATGAGCACGGTCAGCAAGCGCACTCTGATCAATATTTTGATCGGCTGGTTTTTGACCCCGGCCATTGCCTGTTTTACCGCCGTATCTTTATATTTTGCGGCCAATCTGAAGTACGTGCCAAGTTAGATTCACCCCGGGGCCGAATGCGACGGACGCGCCGTGTCCTCCACTAAGCGCCGGTCCGGGCCTGATGTCAAATGCAAGACGATATTTACAGGAAACAGACATGAGCGAACCCAATATCTACCTGCCTTTGATAGAGAAGTTCTTAGAGTACGATATGGAGGCCGCCGGCCGTATTTTCGAGAGCCTGCCGGAAGAGGAGGTCGCAGCCATCTTTCAATCGCTGCCGCCGGCACTGGCGCTGCGTGTGATCAAACACCTGCAGATCAGCTTTGCGGCCTCGCTTTTAAAGGATGCCGATGATGTGTTTATGCATGCCATTGCCTCAAATCTCGATCCCCAATTGGCCGCTTCGATCCTGATGCACCTGCCCGCCGATGCCCGTGAGCGTTTGACCCGGCAAGTCACCGGCAAGCTGAGGGATCAGATCCGGGAGGCCCTGGACTATCCCGAAGGCAGTGTCGGCCGCATCATGACCACCGATTTTTTATCCTTTGATCAGTCGATATTGGCCCAGGAGGCCATCGACAAAATACGCCAGCTGGCCAAAAAGCGATATCCACTGTCATATGCCTATGTCACCGACACTGAGAA
>JASFGN010000570.1:0-3159 GCA_050123735.1 Desulfobacterales bacterium
CTGCGGTAAAAGAAGGCAGTGAGATGGGCTTAAAGGCCAAAGAGTACATGGATGCCGGCAAACTTGTCCCGGACAATGTCATCATCGGCTTGGTCAAAGAACGCATTACCCAGCCCGATTGTGAAAATGGTTTTTTATTTGACGGATTTCCGCGAACCATTCCGCAAGCCGATGCCATGAAAGAAGCCGGCGTGCCGATAGAGGCGGTGGTGGACATTGATGTACCGGATCAAGAAATCATCAAGCGCATGAGCGGTCGTCGCGTTCACCTGGCCAGCGGGCGAACCTATCACGTGGCGTTCAATCCACCGCGCGTGCCGGACAAAGACGATGAAACCGGCGAGCCATTGATACAGCGTGATGATGACAAGGAAGAAACAGTAAAAAAGCGACTGGATGTTTACCATGCCCAGACAGAACCGCTGATTGACTATTATAAGAATTGGGAGAAATCCGGTGAGCCGGCCGCGCCCAAATATTTCCGAATCGAAGGTGTTGGCAAGGTTGAAGAAATTCGAGATCAGATCTTTGATACCCTGGATAGCTTAAAGTAACCATTCTCAATATGTTGCAGGTGTCGGGTGTCAGCTGTCAGGGATGAATAGAAAGGCTGACACCTGAACACTGAAATCAATAAAACCGCGAATGAAAATCGTTATTATTTTTTAGATGACTTTTGATTTCGAATCAATTCTCTGACCAGTTGAAGGGCGTCTTGCCGCGTCATCTCGCGCCGTAACAACCGCTCTTCTTCCACGCGATCTAAAATCTTTTTAAATAGCGGAGACGGATTGAGCCCAAACTCTGCGATCAGGTCCCGGCCGCTGATCAGCCGCGTTCGGGACGCTCTGGGTTTGAATTCGGTTTCAAAATCCTGCTTCAGTTGGACTAAAAAAGCCATGAATGCGGAGTTGCGGCGGTTTTGTTTTTCCGTTTTGCCCAGAGCATCTGCAGCGGCCATTACCAGAATCTCAGGAAGGTAGGCACCGCATCTTATAAAAAATCGAGTGACCGCGTGGCGTGTGGACTTCGACGAGGCGTTCGGCTCTGCCTTCGAGATGAGCCCTTTGGTCATGAGCTCAGGGTCGAATGACTCAGGCCGGATGCAGCTCACGGTCGAAGGGCTCGGTCGAGTCGCGTCTTGTTGCCGGAGTGCCGTGTGCAGGTGCAGCGGGCGAATATGATGTCCAACCAGAAATTGAACAGTTTCAGCAACCTGATTGGAGCACTTCAACCGCCGACAGATGTGTTTGGCCATCCGGGCACCGCGACGCTCATGGCCGTAAAAATGAAGCGAACCGTCACGGTCAACCTTCTGTGTGGACGGTTTGCCAATATCATGTAACAGCATCGAAAACTTAAGCAGCGGAAATTGTGCTTCAGCAATGCCGCGTGCAAGTTGGGCTGCGGCACCTGTCGCCGGTCGGGTCTCGGGTTTCAGCAACCCTTCCAGATGGTAAAAAGCCAACAGGGTATGTTCCAATGCATTAAATTGATGATGCTGATGCTGGCGGCAGTTTTTTAAATCCGCCAGTTCGGGCAATATGGCAAACAGCAGATCATTATCAACCATCTGTCCAAGATACGGGTGGGATGCGGCATTTTGAAGCATTTTAAATAATTCATCGCGAACACGCTCGCCGGCCGATTGGCGGATAAGGGTCGCATTTTTTTCGATGGCTGCTTTCGTCTTTGTTTCAATTTCAAACGCAAACTGTGCTGCAATGCGATAGGCTCTGAGCAAACGAACCGGATCTCGTTTGAAAATATCTTCTGAGACCATACGCACAATACGGTGATTCAGATCGCGCTGGCCCCCCATCGGATCAACCAACTGCCCGGCTGACAGATCATATGCCATGGCGTTGATCGTAAAATCCCTTGCCATCAGATCTTTTTGGATGGATGCCTCTTTGGCTTGCGCAATATCGACGATGGCGATGTCGCTCACCACCCGAATGGTCATCTGTCCGGGTTTGCCGATTTCAACCAGGCGACCTTTGGTCCGGGTTGCGATCAGGCGTGCAAATTCAAGAGGGTTGCCGAGAACAGCCACATCGTAGTCGACCGGAGAACGTCCGCATAGCATATCCCTGATGGAACCGCCGACAAGAAATGCGCCGTCTGCTTTTGGAAACACTATAGGATCGATGTGAATCATAGTTTGAAAAACCATCTGCGGCCGGATCATCTTAATGCTTCGAAAATTCAGACAAACTGCTTGACATGATTGCGATTATGATATAATTTTTAAATAGCTAATCTAAGGCATAACCCGCCAGATAGTGAGGATGTCTAATTAGAATCTTCTAGTTAAAATCACTGAACACTCTTTATCCTCCTTAAAAATCGATATGGATCCAGTCCATTTACCTGCTGTGTAGGGAAGCCTATATTTTAAGCAGATGCACAAAGTCGCCAAGTGTCAGTACCACTTAAACGGTTTCTTTCAAAGGTAACCCGCCTTGTGCTTAATGATAATGCTTACGTTTTATGCAGCGTTGAATAATAAAGCATTGAATATCTTTCCGTTGAGCCGGTTGTCAACCGCAAAGGGATAATTGCGATACAAATCGAGTTCGGCCAGTGGTAGAAAAGCCTACCTGAATCATAACATAAAGGGGAAATAATTAGATGAACATCGTAGAACTCAAAGAGAAAAATATCAGCGAACTGACTCAAATGGCAAAACGTTTTAAAATCGATGGCGCCGCCGGCATGCGCAAACAAGAACTGATGTTCGCCCTGCTGCAACACCAGATTGAAAAAAATGGTTTCATTTTCGGTGAAGGCACGCTGGAGATTTTGCCCGATGGATTTGGTTTTCTCAGATCACCGGATTCCAACTATCTGCCGGGGCCAGATGATATTTACGTGTCGCCGTCGCAGATTCGTCGTTTTAATCTGAGGACCGGCGACACGATATCCGGTCAGATTCGTCAACCCAAGGAATCGGAACGCTATTTTGCCTTGCTGAAAGTCGAAGCTGTCAATTTTGAAGATACGGAAGTCGCCCGCGATAAAATATTATTTGATAATCTCAAGCCGCTTTATCCGGACCGCAAGGTAAATCTTGAAACCGATCCTGAGAACTACTCCACGCGTATTATGGATATGATGATCCCTATTGGCTTTGGTCAGCGCGGCCTGATTGTGTCC
>JASFGN010000571.1:0-3159 GCA_050123735.1 Desulfobacterales bacterium
AATCACCAGAACAGGTTGTCTGTTTTGCATCCGGGCAGAGATGATGGAAATATTCCCTGATAAAATCGGTGATCGCATTTTATGTAACGAGTGGTTGTATATCCTGGATGAATTGAATATCGGTGCTTTCACCGTCAACACCCAGCGGCAGGTATCCTCAATGAATTTCAGCGCCCAGGCGCTCATCGGGCTCAAGGATACCGAAGCGATCGGAAAGGACTGCCGGGAAGTATTTGTGGGTGTTCCCTGTCTGGCAAAGTGCCCCTTTAGAACCCCCGGGGAATCGAGCACAGACGAGCCCGTCATTCAAATTTTCGATGAGGACGAAACCGCTCATTTCGTGACCCGCATGGCCACCCAGGTCCTCGGGCCCGACAACCGGATTGTCGGATGCATGACCATCCTGCAGGATCACTCTCCGATTGCCGACCTGATTGATCGGATTCACTACGAAGAGCGCAGCATGAAAATTATTCTGGATAACCTGGACGTCGGTATATTCACGATCGACCGGGGCAGCCATCTTACGTTTTTTAACACCGAGGCCGAGAAAATATCCGGTTATAGCCGTCGTGAAATATTGGGCAAAGACTGCTCTTTGCTATTTGAAGACGAAGACGCCCGCGAAGTCGGTTTATTGAAAGAGACGATTGCGGACGGACTGTCCCGCAGCAGCCGGCAGGGGAAGATGATCACCCGGGACGGCGTGACCATTCCCATTCGCACCAATTATATGGCCCTTCGAAATGAGAAGGGAAACGTGATCGGCGGGCTGACGATGTTTCATGACATGACGCTGGTCCGTCAACTTGATCAGGCCATGCGGGATCGCTACACCTATCACGATATGATCGGCAAGAGCCCGGCCATGCAAAAAATTTTTGACATGATCAATGTGATCGCAGCCACCGACGCCACCATATTGATAGAGGGCTCCACCGGCACCGGTAAAGATCTTCTCACCAAAGTGATCCATTCGGCCAGTAGCAGGGCCGACAAGCCCCTGGTAAAGGTAAACTGTGCCGCCATCCCGGATAACTTACTCGAATCGGAAATGTTTGGCTATGTTCAGGGCGCCTTTACCGGAGCCGAAAGAGATAAACCGGGACGGTTTCAAGAGGCGGATGGCGGCAGCATTTTTCTGGATGAAATCGGCGATCTCCCGCTCCCCCTTCAAGCCAAGCTATTGCGCGTGCTGGAAGATAAGGAATTTTATCGTCTGGGCAGCCAGCATACGGTTAAGGTCAACGTTCGAATCATATCCGCTTCAAATCGTAATTTAGGCAAGCTCGTTGAAAAACAGCTTTTCAGAGAGGATCTTTATTATCGCCTGAATGTATTTCGAATCGAACTGCCGGAGCTGCGGGATCGCAGCGTGGATCTGCCGCTTCTCATCGGTCACATACTCAGGCGTCTGTGTGTCGCCAGAAATGTCCGTTCACCCGAGATTTCCGAGAAAGTCATGGAGCTTCTGCTGAACTATTCCTATCCGGGGAATGTCAGAGAACTTGAGAATATTCTTGAACACGCCCTGATCATCTGCCAGGAAGATACAATCCTTCCCACCCATTTGCCTGAATATCTTCAGGTCCGAGCGGCCGCCGGCCCGGCCGTGCCAACCGCCGCTGCCAGAAACGCTTTGTCATCGGACAACAAGGAGCGTGATAAACTTGTGGCCACACTTCAAAGGCACAACTGGCATCGCAATAAAAGTGCCCGCGCTCTGGGTATCGACCGCACCACCCTATGGCGGAAGATGAAAAAATATGGCCTGCTGGACTGATGTGTAAACAATAACAACAGAAGCTGTTGCTTTCGGCTACAGTGTATTAACCGCCTAAATTTAATCGATAAATACGCCATTTTTCATCTGTTTTCTGTTAATGTGTAGCCAAATTAATCCGTTTGGTCCCCACAAAAAAGCATCTCCTTTCGATCAATATTCCTCCCATATTCTAAAATAAAATATAAATTCAGCAGGTTATATATTAATAGCAGTTTATCCACGCTAGTGGTATCGGCTTTGCAATTCGAAATAAGCACAACGGTTTGTTTGACATGCCCCTTACCAACATCAGCGCTTATTTGGTAAATCAGGATAAAGGAGGACATAAAATGAAAAGACAGATCATAAAAAGTAAAATTCCAAAGCGGGTGATGGGTTTTCAGGTTGTCGAGGATGAATGCATCTGGATGAAAGCAGGGGTCGTTAACTTCAGGGTTTGTGATAATGCCTATGATTGCAACAGTTGCCCTTTTGATAAGGGTATCCGTCGTGCAATGGGTTTAGGCAAGGATTTTGAGACGGCCAAACATGCCCCAGAATGGGTTGACTATTTGAAAAAGCGGTACCGGGGAGCATCCCGGCCATGCCGCCACGCACTGACGGGTCGGATTGAGGCCCCCAAGATCTGTACCCTAAACTATGAGTGTTATCATTGCCCCTTTGATCAAATGCTGGATGATGCTGATCTGGTGCGGGATACCGAGGCGCCGCGTTATCAATTGGCCTCGGGTTATCGATTGGCGGACGGCTATTATTATCACCTGGGTCACAGCTGGGCACGATTTGAGCACGGGGGCCGCGTCAGGATCGGTTTTGACGATTTCCTGGTCAAGCTTTTTGGCGCCATTCAGTCCCTGATCCTGCCGCCGCTGGGAGAGGAGCTGGAACAAAACGAGGTTGGCTGGACATTTGGCAGAAATAATCACAGAGCAGGCGTTTTAGCGCCGGTCACAGGCACGGTTTTAGCGGTGAACCACAAGGCCCAGGAGCATCCGGAAATCACCCATGAAGATCCGTATCATGAGGGCTGGCTGTTTATCCTGGAGCCGGATATGCCCAAAAAAAACCTCAAGGGGCTCTATTTCGGCGAAGAAAGCTTTAAATGGATGGAGATGGAGGGGCAGAAACTGTTAGAGCTGATGGGACCGGAGTATGAAGACCTGGCAGCTACCGGTGGTGAGCCGGTTGCAGATGTGTACGGTATTTTTCCGAAAATCGGATGGCGTCTTTTAACTCAAAAATTTCTGCACACCGACACAACCTGATTTTTCCCGTGATGCTATTGCCAGGGCTCAAATTCGATTTAGAGTGGATGCATCTGAAGGGGCTGGCTGAAAAGATCAGGGATGTGCGAGGGCATCCTGAAAGTAGGT
>JASFGN010000572.1:0-3152 GCA_050123735.1 Desulfobacterales bacterium
GGCTTGCCGCGGGGCGCTTCACTTCACTTTAGTCACTTTTTGTTAAGACGCTCAAAACCATTTGGGAGGGGCAATGATGAGCGAATATGAAAAACTCGGCGCATTTTACCTGGGCAAAACATATGACATGCCGTCACGAAAACGCCTGGATGAACTTTTATTGTACGATTCAAAAGACCTGACGACCCACGGGGTGATCATCGGTATGACCGGCAGCGGCAAGACCGGCCTGGGCATTGCACTTCTGGAAGAGGCTCTGATCGATAACATACCGATTATCGCCATCGACCCCAAAGGTGATTTGACCAACCTATTGCTCAACTTTCCGCAACTGCGGGCGCAGGATTTCAGGCCGTGGATCAACGAGCAGGACGCCGTGATCGCCGGCCTGTCGCCGGATCAGTTTGCCGACCAACAGGCAAAGCTGTGGCGCAAGGGCCTGGACGGCTGGGGGCAGGCGCCCGAGCGCATCGCCCGCTTGCAGGCCGCCGCCGACTTTGCTGTTTATACACCGGGCAGCAGCGCCGGTATGCCGGTTAGTGTCCTGCGAAGCTTTGCACCGCCGCCTGCCGGTTTGGCTCAGGATGTGGATATGCTGCGCGAACGCATCCAAACAACTGCCACCAGCCTGCTGGCTTTGCTGGGTATTGAAGCTGACCCGATTACCAGTCGCGAGCATATCCTGATTTCCAACATCCTGGAATCCGCCTGGGCGGCCGGCAGCGCCCTTGATCTGGCCGGATTGATCCGGGCCATACAAACACCGCCATTTGAGCGCATCGGTGTCATGGACCTGGATTCGTTTTATCCTGCCAAAGAGCGATTTCAACTGGCCATGCAGCTGAACAACCTGCTGGCGGCCCCCGGTTTTGAAGCCTGGCTCGAGGGCGATCCGCTCAACATAAACCGTATGCTTTTTACCGACAACGGCAAGCCCAAGGCATCGATTTTTACCATCAGCCACCTCTCAGATAGCGAGCGCATGTTTTTTGTTGCCATGCTGCTGAATGAAATCCTGGCCTGGATGCGTACCCAGGCGGGAACTTCCAGCCTGCGAGCCATTTTGTATATGGACGAAATCTTCGGCTACTTTCCACCGGTGAAAAATCCGCCCTCCAAAACGCCGCTGTTAACCCTGCTGAAGCAGGCCAGAGCCTTCGGCCTGGGGGTGGTGCTTTCCACCCAAAATCCGGTGGACCTGGATTACAAGGGATTATCGAACACCGGATCCTGGTTTATCGGCCGCCTGCAGACCGAGCGCGACAAGGAACGCGTGCTGGAGGGACTCGAGGGGGCGGCAGCCGGTACCGGCTTTGACCGCAGCCGCATGGAAGAGATCCTGGCCGGCCTGGGCAAGCGTGTGTTCTTGCTCAATAACGTCAATGAGAACGCGCCGGTGACATTTGAGACCCGCTGGGTGCTTTCCTATCTGCGCGGTCCCATGACCCGTGAACAGATCAAAATTTTGATGGCAGAAAAGAAATCTCAGCAAACACCGGCAGCTGGTCCGGTGCCGACGGCTGCGGCCGGCATGCCGGCCGCACCGGCCGGGGCAGCTTCCACTGATGCGGCGCCTTTAACGATTTCAGCGCCGCCAGTGGTTGCTCCCGGAATCAAAGTCATGTACCTGGCCGCATCCGGCGCCGGCCAGGGGCTTGTCTATTATCCGGCGGTGGCCGGCTGGCTGGATGTTCACTATTCCTCTGCCAAATACAACGTTGATTCGGGCCACAAGCTGGCGCTCGCAGCCGCGCTGGAAGACGGGCCCGTCACGCTGGACTGGGACAGGGCCGAAGAAATCGGATTAGGTCCGGATACCCTTCAAACGTCACCTCTGTCCGGCGCCAGTTTTGCCGGCTTGCCGTCTGGAGCAAAAAAGCCGGAATCTTACAGCAAATGGAACAAGGATCTGCTGCGCTGGGTGCGGCAAAACCGTCCTTTGAGTTTGTATCAATCCAAGCGCTTTAAATTGTCCAGCAATCCAGCAGAATCCAAAAGCGAGTTTTTAGCGCGCCTGAGCCAAACCGCAAGGGAGCAGCGCGATCTGGAGGTTGAAAAATTGCGGCGCAAATACAGTTCCAAATTCGATACCCTCCAGCAACGTCTAATGCGGGCTGAGCAGGCCCTGCAGCGCGAAAAGGAGCAGGCCACCTCCAAAAAAATGGAGACCGTGGTTTCTTTCGGCACTGCCATCCTGGGCGCGTTTCTGGGCCGCAAGGCGGTCAGCACCAGCTCGGCCACGCGCTTCGGCACAGCCGTGAGGTCCGCCGGGCGCATGCGCAAAGAAAGCATGGATGTGTCGCGGGCACAGGAAACCGCTGATGCGGTCAAACAGCAGTTGGCCGAACTTGACCAGCTTCTGCAAGACGATATCGCAAAAATAGAAATCGCCTTGGATCCGGCGGCAGAAGAACTTAAAGAAGTAATGGTAAAGCCCAGAAGCACCGATATTACACTGGAGACGTTCGGCTTGGTCTGGATGCCTTATCGCAAAGGATCCGACGGTAGACTATCCCCGGATTGGCAATAGATAAAGCTAAATGCCTAAAGTGCACTAAAATGCCTAAAGTGCCTAAAGTTAAGGAATGATGTCATTTTTATGAAATGTAGCGCAGCGACACCTCAACTTCAGGGACTTCCAATTTTAGCTCACCTTAAGCACTTTTTTACCCCAGAAACCTTCCTTGCAAAATTTTCCCGTTGAATATATGCCTTAGCTTCTTTTTGCTTTATTCAGACGTTTATTTTCAAAGATAATAAATGAATAGTCGTTTTCCTTATAGCAAACAAAATAGGCCCTACCGGCAGGTCCTGCGGGTTAGTTTGCCGCTGGTTATCAGTATGTCTTCGACCATGGTCATGGAGTTTACCGACCGGGTTTTTCTGGCCGGTTATTCCCTGAATGCCATTGCAGCGGCGCTGCCGGCCGGCATCGCCGCGTTTTTATTTATATCCATTTTTTTGGGTACCGCCCAGTATCTCAATGTCTTTGTGGCCCAGGATGTCGGATCAGGACAGTCGCAGCACGTCGGCGCTGCGCTGTGGCAGGGAAATTATTTTTCACTTATTTCTGCTGCGGCCATGGTCGGTTTGAGTTTTTTGGCAGAACCGCTTTTTGCGCTTGGCGGCCATCCGGTTGAGGTACAGGTGCT
>JASFGN010000573.1:0-3152 GCA_050123735.1 Desulfobacterales bacterium
TGCGACGCATATCCGCCGATAAAGAAAAGCTGCGTTCGACCGTCAATTCACTTGAAGTTGCCAACCTGGAATTGAAAAAGGCCCAGCAAGAAATCATTCGTGCCGAAAAATTAGCTTCAGTGGGGCGGCTGTCGGCCGGGATCGCCCATGAAATCGGAAATCCGATCGGCATCGTCATGGGATATCTCGAGCTGCTCAAACAAGAAGACACACCTGAAAGCGAAAAAGCCGAGTATATTCAGCGCACTGAAGACGAAATCGAGCGGATCAACACCATCATCCGTCAGCTTTTAGAAATTTCACGACCGTCAAAGGCTGGCTTAAAAGTTGTAGCGGTTCACGATTTAATCGACGATGTTGCCCAGGTTCTTAACGTACAACCGTTGATGTCCAATATGGAACTCGAATGCATGCTGGAAGCCCCAAGCGATGCCGTATTGGCCGACGCAAATCAGCTGCGACAGGTTTTTTTAAATTTGATCATCAATGCAGCCGATGCCGTCTCCTCAACCGACAACTCGGTTAACGGCAAGCTGGTGATCAAAAGCGACCTGATTTCTGAAAAACAGAACCCATCCGGGAAGCCCAAACAGCTTTTAAAAATTACCTTCATCGATAATGGTCCCGGAATATCCGAAGATGATATCAGCAATATTTTTGATCCGTTTTACACCACCAAAGAACCCGGTAAAGGAACCGGCCTGGGGCTTTCGGTTAGTTTTATGATTGTGCAAGGATTTGGCGGTGAAATGACCGTACACAGCGAAAAAGGCGAGGGGACGAGCTTGACGATTTTACTGCCAGTAGTCGAAGACGAAGTCAGCACCGACCGAAGTCACGAATCAACCGGGACGCCTTTGCCGCTCGCAACTGGTATTGATGAGCAGCCATCGGAGCTATAAGGAATTGCCAGAGTTTTCATGCTAAAATGACACATCAAGTAAGCGTAGGTGGCTTTCGCCCCTTTACAGGAAAAAACAAATGACGTCTAAAATACCGGAAAAACGACTTCTCATCATCGACGATGAAGAAAACATGCGGCACATGCTTTCAAAGGTGCTCACCAAAGCGGGATACACCATCGAGACCGCTTCCAACGGTCATGAGGGCCTTAAAATGACCGACCGCAACGCATATGACTTTATCCTCTGTGATATCAAGATGCCCAATATGAGTGGCATGGATTTTTTAAAAGCCGCTCGCGATAAAATCAGGACGACCACTGTGATTATGATGTCGGCTTACGGTACCATCGATACCGCTATAGCAGCGATGAAGTTGGGTGCCTACGATTATATATCGAAACCTTTTAAAACCGATGAAGTTTATCTGACCCTCAAAAAGGCAGAAGAACGCGAAAGTCTCAGACAGGAAAATCAGCAGCTTAAAGAACATATCAAAAAAATCGAAAGTAACTATAATTTCGGAAACCTGGTAGCCAAAAGTGAAGCCATGCAGAAGGTGTTTCGGGTGGCGGGCAAGGCGGCGCAATATAAGACGACCGTGCTGATTCTGGGCGATAGTGGCACCGGCAAGGAATTAATTGCGCGGGCGATCCACAGTGAAGGGGATCGTGCAAACATGCCGCTGGTCCCGGTAAATTGCGGCGGCATACCCGAAACATTGCTGGAAAGTGAATTGTTCGGTTATAAAAAGGGCGCTTTTACCGGTGCTGATAAAAATAAAAAGGGATTGTTCCAGGAAGCCCAGGGCGGTACGATTTTTCTGGATGAAATCGGTGAACTTCCACTGGCACTGCAGGTGAAGCTATTGAGGGTTTTACAGGAAAACGAAGTCAGAATGATTGGTGATTCGAAGTCGACTCAAATTGACGTGCGCGTCATCGCAGCAACCTCAAGAAATCTTGAGGAAGACGCCAGAAAAGGTGCCTTTAGAGATGACCTGTATTATCGTTTAAATGTTCTATCGATAAAAATTCCGCCATTGCGGGAGAGGGTTGAGGACGTCCCCCTGCTCTGCGATCATTTTATACAGCGGTTTAACCGCAGCCTGAATAAAAAAATAACCAGGATCGCGCCTGCTGCCATGTCGCGCCTACTGGAATACCCCTGGCCCGGCAATGTCAGAGAGCTGGAAAATGCAATCGAACGGGCACTTGTGCTGGCTGAAGGCGATGTGCTGCTGCCCGAGCATTTTCCATCAGATCTCGGGCGGCAAATGGCGGGAAATACACCCGATATGCTTTTTGATGGTTTTTCACTCAAAGTGGCTCAGAAAATGATTGAAGAAAAACTGATCACGAGGGCGCTCAAAGAGACAGAGGGCAATCGCACTCAGGCAGCCCGTCTGCTGGAGATCAGCCATCCGTCGTTGCTTACCAAGATCAAAGCCTACAATATCGACTTATAAAACCCCATATTTTGTCCGATAGCTGCGTTGCGATCCGCTTCAAAATGCTCACGTACTATCGTGTACGCTCCGCTTTTGAAGCGAATCGACGCCTTGCTCTCGAACAAAATCTGGGGTTTTAATTTTTATATTTCAGTTAACAAAAATATAGCTATGGTGCGATGAAACTACTACTGTGGATCACAAATAAGCCTTTTGACTATTAGAATTTTATTCTTTGCGATCTTTGCGGCCCTCGCCCGCCATGCAAGCAAGTTGAGGCGGGCGGGTTTGCGTACTGATTAAGGTATAATGGATTAGATGCCTTTTAAATTTTAGGCATTTTAGGCAATTTACACTTTAGTCATTTCTCAATCGATGGCCCAGCGCAACAATACGCTGCCCCAGGTAAATCCGGCGCCAAAGGCCGCCAGAACGATCCAGTCCCCTCTATGCAATTTATTTGACCGATAGGTTTCAGACATTGCCAGGGGGATGGTAGCAGCCGTGGTATTACCGTATTTGTTGATGTTAATCACGACACGCTCGGGATCGAGTCCCATTCTTTTGGCGGCGGCATCAATAATTCGGTAATTGGCCTGATGGGGTATAAAAAACCGGATATCACTATCACCTAAATTATTTCTCTCAACGATTCTAGCCGATACATCCGCCATTCCGACAACCGCATGCTTAAACACTGTTTTGCCGTCCTGATAAATATAGTGCATTTTTTTGTCAAGCGTTTCCTGTGAAGTCGGATGGAGGCTGCCCCCTCCTGCAATCATCAGGGATTCGGCTCC
>JASFGN010000574.1:0-3144 GCA_050123735.1 Desulfobacterales bacterium
AATTAAATTATTTCAATATCTTGGAAAGAAATTGAAGTCAACTGAATGCCGCTGCGAAGCCGGTTTAGCGCCCATATCCGGCAGCAGATCACTATTAAATTACTTTAGACCTATTAATTCATTTAATATTTCAGGGCCATTTTTGCTCTGGCAGCGCCGTTTGTCTATCTCTGTCGGCATGAGCGCCCCAGAGGGCTCTTCAAGACTAAAAACTCTAAATTTAAGTGATGTCAAGTTATTAAGCTATTTTCGCTATTCAATCAACCGCGGCTGGCTTCTGTTTGAACGCAAGAAAGACGGGATTGTAATCGATCATACGAATTTGAATTTCATTTTTGAAATTAAAAACTTTAATGGAAAGGAATTGAGGATTGTGACCGTTCTAGCCGCAACGGACATAGTCAACTGCATTTTGCAGCAGACGAATGCCCACGGTGGGGCTGGGCTCCGGCGAGCGACCCTGCCGCCGGGCCGCTTCGCGGGTGCGGGTCCAGTCCGGATGATTGGTATAGTGGTGATAGGCTTCCGGGTGGGGCATCAGGCCAAAAATTCGTCCGGTCGGGTCACAAATACCGGCGATGTCATGCTGGGACCCATTCGGATTGTAGGGAAAGCAGCCCTCGGCCAGACTCCCGTCCGGCCGGGCATATTGGAGGGCGACCTGGTCATCTGCCAGCAGCCGCGCGAGGATGTCTTCATCGGCATAGAGCTTACCCTCACCGTGGCGGACCGGAAACTCGGCGGCATCGATTCCGCGTGTGAACACGCAGGGCGACGCCGGGTTGGTCTTGAGATAAACCCATTGATCCCTGAAATTGCCGCAATCATTGTAGGTCAGAGCAACCGAACGCCGGATATAGTCCCGGTTGAATCCGGGCAGGAGGCCAAGATTCACCAGGGCCTGGAATCCGTTACAAATGCCGAGAATCAGGTTTCCGCGATCAACAAAGTCCAGAATGCGTTGACCGATATTGGTTTTGAGCCGCACAGCCTGCACGACGCCGGCCCCATGATCATCGGCCCAGCTGAATCCGCCGATAAATACCATGATCTGAAAGTCTTCCAGACGAGCTTCGCCGTTAATCAGCGAATTGATATGCACCACCTGTGATTTGGCGCCGGCCAATGCAAAGGCATGGGCGGTCTCATTGTCACAGTTCAATCCGTAACCGGAAAGGATCAGCACGTTCACATCACTCATAGGTGTCCTCCAATTCAATCAGAAGACAGAAAACAGAATACAGAGGACAGCATAGAATTAAAGGGCATCTGGAACTGATTTGTGCCATCTGACCTGCGTTTTCTGTTTGCTGACATCTGAAATCCGGCTTCTGCCCTCTGTCCTCAGACATGTGCTTGCCGCGGCGACTTGCGGGGTCGAAGCCCACAGGGCGAAGCCCCAAGCTCCCTAAAGCGAAGACGGGTCCTCCGACCTCCGAGCTCTGTCTTCTGTCCTCTGTTTTCTGACTTCCGGCCTCTGACCTCTGTCCTCTGTCCTCTGTCCTATATGAGGTCCCCAAACGGTTTTTTCCAGGCCGCTTTCAGTTCGCTGACGGCCAGCGAAATGATGGTTGTCCGGTCTAGACCCCTGATTTCAAATTGCGGTGATGCCGTGACCGTGCCGATACAGGCACAGGTTGCGGGCTCGAAAAGATTTTCAAAATCCCGGCGCTGGTTCGGATCAACGCTAACGATAAAACGACCGGCGGACTCTGAAAACAATAAAGTGACGTCACGAATCACACCCGCTGCGGGCACCCGCTTCAGGTCAACCTGCATACCCAGATTCCCGCCCATGGCCACCATTGCCAGGTGCACCCCCAGGCCGCCGCGATATATGCCGTGCGCTGAAGCGACCAGCCCGCGGGCGATCGCCTGGCTCAGCGCCTGATAAACCGGCCAGAAATTTTCGGCCTGCACCCGGGGCACATTCAGGCCGATTTCGCCGAAGTGAGCATAATACTCCGAGCCGCCGAGCTCATTGCGGGTGATTCCCAGCACATAGATTAAATCTTCCGGCATTTTGCTATCCATGGATACACAGTTGCGGATGTCCTCAACCACCGAAATGGCTGAAAACTGAAGCGTTTCCGGTGCGGAAACCTTGTGCATTTCGCCATAGCGGCCGGGCAGGTGGCCATCCACATACATACTGTCCTTGCCGGAGAGCAGCGGTATCGCGTATGCCTGGCACATATCCCGCAACGCCCAGCAAGCGCGCACCAGCTGCGCGGCCTTGAATTTACCGTCCGGGTTATCGACCGGGTGATACTGAACGCTGGGCCAGCAAAAATTATCCACCCCGCCGATGTGGCCCGGGTCTGCGCCGACGGCGACCAGCCGCCTGACGGCTTCATCGATACAGCAGGTGGTCATGTGATAGGCATCAATGGCTGAATAGGCCGGCAGCAAGGCCTGTGTGAACGCCAGGCCTTTGGTTCCAGCCAGCACCGGTCGTGTTACCGTGGCATCGCTATTGACATCGCGCTCGGCGCCCACCAGCGGTTTGATGACACTGGCACCCTGCACTTCATGATCATACTGCCGGATAATCCATTCGGTTGAGCAGATATTGGGCCGCGCCAGCATGTCTTGCAGCAGCGTGCTGTAATCCTGCGGACTGTCGATCACCGGCTCAAACAATCCCCGTTGTTGCGGGGAAATCCAATCGGCCTCAAATTCCCATTGAGGGAAACCGTGCTTCAGCAGATTCAGGTCAATATGGGCACAGGTTGTTCCGTCGTATGAAATATGCAGTTTTCCGGAATCGGTATAGCGGCCGATCACCGTGCTTTCAACCGCGTGTTTTTGAGAAAGCCGCATAAATTCATCCAGGTCTTCAGGACGAATGGCCACCGTCATGCGTTCCTGGGATTCGGAAACCCAAATCTCCCACTGATCAAGGCCTTCATATTTAAGGGGTACTTTTTCAAGCTCGATCTCACAGCCGTTGGCGTAGCGCGCCGACTCACCGATCGAAGAGGACAGGCCCCCGCCGCCGTTGTCGGTGATAAACTGGATGAGGCCTTTATCGCGGGCCTCCAGCAAAAAATCATGCATCTTTTTTTGGGTATAGGGGTCGCCAATCTGCACATGCCCTGCCGGGGTATTTTCCGAAAAAGTTTCGGAGGCGGCCGTCACACC
>JASFGN010000575.1:0-3142 GCA_050123735.1 Desulfobacterales bacterium
CCTGAAAACCATGACCTGCCCGTTCAGCGGTGAAACGCTGACGGCGGTGGCCGCATTAAGACCGGATGTATCCATCGTTCACCTTCAGCGGGCCGATGAGTACGGCAACGCCCATGCATGGGGTAATCTGGGCCTGATCCGCGACGCCTGTCTGGCCAGCCGCCGCATAATCATTACAGCTGAAGAAATTGTAGACCCTGACATTATCAGCCGCGATCCCAATCGGGTCGTCACTCCGGGCTACCGTGTCAGTGCGGTGGCACATGCCCCCTGGGGCGGCCATCCCTCACCGGTACCCGGGTATTATAATCGCGATCACCAGGGATTTCTTGACTACCGGAACGAAAGCAAAACGCCGCGGGCGTATGACGACTGGCAAAAAAGATGGGTACAAAGCATACAAAACTGGAGAGATTATACGAAATTGCTGGGAGCGCAGCGAATGGCCGAGCTGGCCATAAAACACCATGACTATTCAGAGCCGGTGGATTATGGCTATTAAATTCAGGTTCAGCTTGAATGATTAAATATGATCTATTTGTAAACAAAATAGGCGCTTGAAATGTCTTATACATTGCCCGAGCTGATGGTTACGGCTGCGGCGCGTGAGATCGCAGACGGTGAAGTGGTGTTTGTCGGGATGCGCCTGCCGCTGCTGGGTTTCTTGCTGGCCAAAAGTACGCATGCACCCGAGGCGGTGGGCATCTACGAACTGGGAATTGTGCGTGATACCCTGGCGCCGGCGCCCATCCTGACCATGGGTGATTTGCCCAATCTCTACCGGGCCCGCTGGCTGGCGGATACGGCCGATACGATGGGATTGCTGCAGCAGGGTCAGGTGGATGTGAGCTTCATCGGCGGTGCCCAGATCGATCGGTTCGGTAATCTCAATACCAGTTACATCGGCGGAGTTGAGAAAATCGCGACGCGCCTGCCGGGCAGCGGCGGTGCCTGTGATTTGGCCAGTCTGGCGCAACGGCATATCATTATCATGAATCACGAAAGGCGCCGTTTTGTGCCGCAGGTTGATTACATGACCTCGCCCGGATTCGGCGATGGCGCCGGCTGGCGCCGTGAAGTCGGATTGCCGCGCGGTGGGCCTGCTGCGGTTATTACAACGTTAGGAATTTTGCGATTTAACGCCCAAAGCCGAGAGATGATGCTCGTTTCACTGCATCCGGGCGTCAGGGTAGATGATGTTTTGAACCACACCGGCTGGCCGTTGGAGATCGCGGATGAATTGGCCCAAACACCGCAACCCACCGAGGAGGAACTTGGCATGTTAAGACGATTTGATCCACAGGGGTACTGGACCGGCGCGAAGCCGTCGGGGCTGTAAGTGCTTGAGGTGATCAGTGCTATCGCCGTCAGACTTCATCATCGCTAGTTCCTTTTCGGCCTTACGCTTGCTGATGCATGCGTTTTCGACGGTCCGCAGCCGGAGCCAGCCTTATCGTCATGTCAATGCATTAATGCGTTCCGCAATAGGCCCGGGCGGCCGGTGCCGCAGCCTAGATCAGAGAGAATTGTCCGATCGTTGAAACAGAGTGCGAAACACGCGCTTGACAATATTGAGCATTTTTGGTATCCGAGCTCGAGTCCAAAGATTATCGCAACCGCCAAGCTGCATTATGTTGCGGTCTACATCAGTTCCGCACACAACCATAAATTTTCGCTACAGTCCCTTTCTAAAGGGAGGACTGGGAAATGGAAACAGAAAAACTGCTTCAAGGGAAAAGGGTGTTGATAGTTGATGACGAACCCGACGTTCTTGATTCTTTGACCGAGCTTTTGAGCATCTGTATGATTGATCGTGCATCTACGTTCGAGGAAGCAAAAGAGCTTCTTGAAACATATCGCTACGACATTGCGGTTTTTGACATCATGGGCGTTCAGGGATTCGAACTTCTCCAGATTGCAAGAGAAAAAGACATTCCTGCCCTAATGCTCACCGCCCATGCCTTGAGCGAAGAGACCTTGACGAAATCCGCAGAAGAGGGAGCTTCCTACTATGTTCCTAAGGAAGAGATTGTAAATATCGATTTGTTTGTCGCAGATGTTATTGAGGCCAGAGAGAAAAAGAAGAACCCGTGGGTCAGATGGTTCGATAGACTCGGCCCTTTTTTTGAAAAAAGGACAAATTTTAGAGGTCCGAATTGGAGAGAAGATCATAAAAAATTCTGGGATGAGAAGCTCAAGCAGCTGACAGGCTATTGATAACACTGCTCATATTTTTCTTTGAGATTCATTTTACGATGGGAAAGTTAAACCGGCTTAGGAGTGAAAGCGGAAAATTTGTCTCCGGGATTGACTTCGGCGGAGGCAATTTCAGCAGTTCTAAACCCTACAAAAGGAGGAAAAAAATGAAAAAAGTATCCTTAATCGTGGTAGCAGCAGTGCTGTCTGTAAGCATGGTTATTCTGGTCTGGTCTGCGCCCGCTAGTGCTCGCGAGAAGATTCAGCTCGATTTCGCTACTTTCTGGCCGGCCGGCGACTTCCAGGCCGCACTCGGTCACAAGGTCTGGATGAAGACCATAGCGGACCGTGTTATGGCCGAGACCGATTATGAGATCGAGTGGACCGAGTTCTTTACCGTGCATCCGGCCAAGCTATTGGACGGCATTGAGTCCGGTACCTACGATGTCGGGACAAGCGGTCCGGGTTATAGTCCTGGTGTTTTTCCCTTATGGGCCGGTCCCCAATACCCGGGCCAGGCTCAAAGAAAGAACGCTTACACGATGTCGTTGACCATACAGAAACTTCATGAAGAGATGCCCGAACTGCAGGCACAATTCGCCCGCACAAATATGAAGCTGATGCATTTCTGGTCCACTGGACCGGGCTATTTCCTTATGACGCCGGGTAAAGATGTTCGAAAGCTGGCTGACTTTCCAGGCAAGACCATCAGAGCGGCCAACCCCGCATCCGTGGCGTGTATGGAAGCTCTGGGAGCAAAACCTCTGTTCGCCCCCATGAGTGTGGCGCTCGAGCGGTTTGAGGCCGGTCTGGTCGATGGCATTCTCTGTCCCACCGATACGCCCAAGGGCTTTGGTCTGGGTGCATATGTGCGGCATGTTACCTTCGCTCCATTCAGCTACCACTTCGTGTTCTTCAAGGTAATGAATAAGGATTCCTATGAGCG
>JASFGN010000576.1:0-3141 GCA_050123735.1 Desulfobacterales bacterium
TGCCATGAGCGGACTGCTCAATCCGCTGGTTGCGGTTTGCGCCATGCTTCTCAGCAGCATCAGCGTTATCGGCAATACGCTGATGCTGGTGCGCAGACACTCTGCTCAAGGTTCCGAGGTTCAGCGTTCAGCGTTCAGAGTTTAGAGCCGGTGTTTGCTGGCCACCGGCGACTGGATAGTGGCGAATCAAAACACGAAATTCGGAATGCGTAACATGCAACCCACAACGCACACCTTTTGAACCTTCGAACCTTTGAACCCTGAACCTTTATTATTCGATTTATAGTGGTTGTCAAAATAACGTTCCGATTGCGGAACGTTATTTTGCTCCAACACTTATGCCGCCATCATTTTTTCGGAACATTATTATGACAAGCGGTATAATTCAATATTTTGATACCAATGGTATTGTTTTTGCATCTATACATGTAGATGTGTTGTAAGGGACGGACCGATTCACTCGACTGAATAGTGTCTGACATCTGTTCGCAATAATCTGTTTATACACGAAAATTATGCAATAATGGGGACTTAGCCGTATCGCTGAAAATTGGCCGTTAGATTAGGAAGATCGACAGGCGCGCTGAACACGTAGAAAATGATTTTAAAACTGATTTTAAAATAAGATAAAGCTGCCAAAAAATGGTACAACATAACGTCAAAAAGGCGTTCATTTTTACGAAATCTTTATTGCCAAAGCTGGATTGATGCTTACACATTTGGGTAGGGAACAAGAGGCGTTAGGGTAAAAATAACGTGTAGAGAGTATAGAATTTTGACATTCCAGCCTGTATTTTCCTGCCCGAAGGTGAAAACAGCTTTCCCCATTTGGTATGATCTGAATAACATGTGCGAATTGTAAGAAGGTCAAAATCCGGCAGCTTGGACCGACATCAATAAAACGATTTTTTAGCAACCCTATACGATGGGAGGAAAAATGCCTAAAAGTTCAATCACGCTTCACCAGCATATGTCCGCTGTTAAGGACGGCAAGTTGCGGTTTGAGAATGCTTTCCAGGGCGTCTCCCGCATGGTCCTGGAAAGTGAAATTGAAAAAGTGGTGGTGAACGGCAAGACAACCTATGATTTTAAGATCTTCCGCAATGGCGCCAAACACGTTATCGGAATGTATGATGAAATCAACAGTTTTGTTTCATACGTGAAAGATGCGGCCGAAAATGGTTCCTCCAAGGAAATGGCCTTCGTGCTTGTCGGTGAGCCGGGCAACGGCAAAACATTTTTGGTGGATTTCCTGGCAGGTAAATATCGTAGTTTTCTGGCCCAGGAAAAAAACCGCAAGTTCACCTTCAAATTCTTGAATCTGGACAATCTCGGCAATTACGGCAAGATCTCCACGATTGAATCCCAGACCTATGAAGACCCCATGATCCTGGCCATGAATCTGTTTGATGACCCGGATGAAACCCGGGAATATCTGGCCAAACAGGTCGGCTTTTCCGATAAGGAGATGGAACAATTATATGTGAATTATCGGCCGTTGGGCGCCTGTAGCGGCTATATCTGGAACGATCTCCGCAATCACTGCGATGGAAACATCGATGAAATGCTCAAACACATCGAAATTACGCCGGTGCCATTGACCGAAAGCCTGGGGACCGTGACCGGAAAATATCCGGCCAAAGATAAAATCACTTCATCGGCTGTGGATCTGCTGGGCGAAGAGTCCATCCAGCGCCTGTTGCACATCACCGATACCAACAACCCCTATCGCTTTGATCTGCGCCGGGGTGCCCTGGCGCGGGTGGCCGGCGGGGGGATTCATTTCAGCGATGAAATATATAAAAATAAAAAAGACCTTGTGCAGGTCTATCTGGGTGTCATCCAGAACCGCAACATCGAAATCGACGGCTTCAAATGGCCGATCGACACCTTGATTGTGGCCACCAGCAACAACTCTGAATTTCACCGTTTTTTGTCGGAAAAAGAAGAGGCGCCCATCGTCGACCGCTGCCGGATCTGCTATGTATCCCACAACACCAATTACAAACTACAAAAAGAGTTGACCGGCTATGCCATCGGCAGCGAAACCCGTACCACGCTGACCCGCGAAAATTTGCATCAGGATCCCAATCTGAATTATGCCGCCTCAGTCACTTCCGTTTTAAGCCGCCTGCCGCGCTCTGAAAAACTGACACCGGTGGAAACGATGAAACTGGCCGCCGGAGAAGTGGCCGGCGAAAAGAGCATCAAAACATTGGCGGAAGTCATCGACACCCTCAATCAGGATCCGGAGATCATCAACCGTTTTGGCCAGAAAGGCCTGGGGCAACGGAATCTGGGCCGCGCCATCCAGTTGCTGATTGAAAGCTCTGAAACCAATGAAGGCAAGTGCATGTTCGCCTACGACATCTTTAAGGCGCTCGAACGCATTGTGCTGGACTATGTAACCGAAGCCAACGATCGCTCCAAATACCTAGAAGATCTCAAAACCGGCAAAGGATTGTATCGCGAGCGGATCATGACCGAGATGTTCAATGCTTACATGGACGAGCCCTATGCCATTCGCAAGGATGTGATGAACTATGTGAATATGATCATCGGAATCGATGCCGAAAATCTGGGACCTGACAAGATGTGGAAATACAAAGATCCTCAAACCGGTGAACTGAAAGCCTTAAAGATCGACGAGCGTTACATCAATAGTGTCGAAGAGCGGCTGGGGCTTAAAACCGAAGAACAACGTGAGTCTTTTCGAACGTCAATCCGCAAAATTTATGGTCAGAAAATCTCCGTTGATCCGGATTACGACTTTATGGACAACCTGGAGCTGGTAAAAGCGGTCACCGATGTACGCCTTAAATCCGATATCGCCGGAGCCGGCAGTTTGATCGGTGCATTGGCCAACCGCACCAATGAAGAAAATCAGAAGCTCTATGATCGCATGATCGAAACCATGCTCAACAAGCTGGGATACTGCAAGACCTGTGCGCAGAAAACGATCGAGTACTTCTGTACCCAGGAAGACGAGAAGTAAAAAGGGAAATGGCCCTTTTTCCGCTGAGGGTCGTTCTCCGCGGTTTTCAGCCCTCGAGGTACTCAAAGTACGCCTCAAGCTGAAACCCTTGTGCGGCCTACCTCAGCGAAAAAATTGCTCATTTCCTACATTTTCATATTAGAGCG
>JASFGN010000577.1:0-3139 GCA_050123735.1 Desulfobacterales bacterium
CCTGCGGCGCAAAAAGGTGTTTATTGTCGCGGTCAATTGCTGCCTGCCGGGGGGAAACTGCTTTTGTGTTGCGATGAACACCGGTCCGGCGGCAAAAACCGGCTATGACATCGTTTTAACCGAGGTACAAAACCCCGACGCGCACTTTTTCATTGCAGGGGCCGGCAGCAACCGGGGTAAAAAAATGCTCGCTGCCGTCGGGCAGCGCAAAGCCACCGCTGAAGAGATCAAAATGGCAGAGGATGCGATTGCACATGCCACTGATCAAATGGCCAGGTCTGTGGACCCATCACATCTGAGATCCATTTTTTCCGAGAGATTCGAGCATCCCCGCTGGAATGAGTTGGCCAAAAAATGCCTGGCGTGCGGCAATTGCACCCTGGTTTGTCCGACCTGTTTTTGCCATACCGTCGAAGATTCAACCTCTCTGAGCGGAGATACCACCGAACGCTGGCGCAGGTGGGATTCTTGTTTTACACAGGATTTTTCATACATGCATGGGGGCAGCGTCCGCTCCTCGGTTAAGTCCCGCTATCGGCAATGGCTGACCCATAAACTTTCCACCTGGGTGGAGCAGTTCGGTACATCGGGGTGTGTCGGCTGCGGTCGGTGCATAACATGGTGCCCGGTCGGAATTGATATCCGCCAGGAAGCCAATACGATTCTGCAGGCATAAAAGGCCCTGATTCTTGATCATAAAAAGGAGAACTCCCATGGCAACATCGCAAAATAAACTCGCCGAGCACCCGTTTTTTGAAAATCTGGATCCCGCCTTGCTGAAAATTTTCAGCGACTGTGCCACCCGGGTCAGCTATGATCCTGAACAAAAGATATACCGCGAGGGAGAGGAAGCCAACCAATTTTTGCTGATACAGCAGGGCAAAGTGGCCGTTGAATTATATGCTGCCGCTCGTGGGAACTTAGTCATCCAAACCGTCGGTGCCGGTGAAATTTTAGGATGGTCATGGCTCTTTCCCCCCTACCGGCGTCGCTTTGATGCCCGCGCCGTTCAAAAGACACAAGCATTTGCATTGAACGGGAACTATTTGCGTGAAAAAGCCGAAAGCGATTATCGCCTGGGCTATGAATTGCTCAAACGATTTTCAAAAATTGTGGTGGAGCGCCTGCAGGCGACACGGCTGCAGCTGTTGGACGTCTACGGCAAGCATGCTTAAAAGGAAATCGTCCATGAAAACCCTGGAAAAAGATGGCGTGCAGACCGTCTTCCACCCCATTGAGCGTTTCATGCGCGAAACGCATGACACGATTTCTTTTGAAATCAAAGCGACCCAAAACAACGGCCCATTCAACTTCAAACCCGGCCAGTTTAATATGCTTTACGTATATGGCCTGGGGGAAGTGCCGATATCGATCAGCGGAGATCCGGGCCATCCGGGAAAAATGGTTCACACGGTGCGCGCCTATGGTTCGGTCACCAGCAAAATGATGCACTTGAAAAAAGGTGATAAACTGGGCGTTAAAGGTCCTCTGGGCAATGGATGGCCGATCGAAAAACTCAGCGGTCAGGACATATTGCTATGTGCCGGCGGCATCGGCCTGGCGCCCTTGAGGCCGGTCATCTATTATATTCTGGCCCAGCGCGAACGCTACGGTCAGGTCACCTTATTGTATGGCGAGCGCACCCCGGCTGATCTGATCTACCGCCGCCAGATTGAGAAATGGCGCGGGCGATTCGATGTGGACATTCATATCACGGTGGACAGCGCCAGAGGCGGATGGCACGGCAACGTCGGTGTTGTTACCAGTTTGATTCCCAGGATTCGCTGCGATCCCGCCAATACCTTTGCATTGATCTGCGGCCCGGAAATCATGATGGCCTATACGATTGAAGCCCTCAACCATCGAGGGCTGGCCGACAAACAGATCTATATTTCGATGGAGCGCAACATGAAATGCGGTGTCGGCTTTTGCGGACACTGTCAATTGGGCCCGATATTTATCTGCAAAGATGGGCCGGTTTTCTTGTTTAACGAAGTTGCGCATCTGTTTCGCAAAGCGGAGATGTGAGATGCAACCAAAGCGCAAGCCCAAAATGGCCGTCTGGAAATTTGCCTCCTGTGACGGCTGCCAGTTGAGTTTGTTGGATTGTGAAGATGAACTCCTAGCGGTGGCGCAGGAAGTGGTTGTCGCCTATTTCCCCGAGGGCTTTCGCAAGGTGATCAAAGGGCCTTATGACCTTTCGCTGGTCGAAGGCTCCATTACAACCCCCCATGATGCCGAGCGTATTCACAAAATTCGGCGCGCCTCTAAAACCATTATCAGCATCGGTGCCTGTGCTACCGCCGGCGGGATCCAGGCGCTGCGCAATTTTAGCAATGTCAGCGATTTTATTCGTATCGTTTATGCGAAACCCCGATATATTGAAACCCTGAGCAAGTCCACACCGATTTCCGATCACATTAAAGTGGATTATGAGCTGCGCGGCTGCCCCATCAACAAATATCAGCTGCTGGAGGTGCTCAGCGCATTGTTGAACGGTCGCAAGCCGCTGCTGCCCGCCTATAGCGTTTGTATTGAATGCAAAAAGCAGGGGCATGTGTGTGTGATGGTGGCGCACGGCACCCCCTGTCTTGGGCCGGTAACACAAGCCGGCTGCGGCGCCATCTGCCCGGCCTATCAGCGCGGCTGTTATGCCTGCTTCGGTCCGGTGAAATCACCCAACACCCAGGCGCTCAGCAGCTGGATGGGCGACCGGCTCGGGATGGAACCAGCCGATCTTTTGCGCGCATTCAGGGTATTCAATGCCTATGCCGAACCATTCCGCAAGGAGAGCGAGACCCATGAAATCTAGCAGAACGCTTAAGGTGGATTACCTGGCCCGGGTTGAGGGCGAAGGCGGCTTAAGGATCAAGTTCAAAAACGGCGCCGTGACCGGTGCACACTTCGATATCTTCGAGCCGCCGCGGTTTTTCGAGGCTTTTTTAAGGGGTCGAAAATTTTGGGAGGCCCCCGACATTACAGCCCGCATCTGCGGCATATGTCCGATTGCCTATATTACATGTGCATGCCAGGCAATGGAATCGGGCTTCGGGGTTAAACTAAACGCACAATTGCAAGCCCTGCGCCGGCTCATTTTTTGCGGTGAGTGGATCGAAAGCCATGCCTTGCATATCTATAT
>JASFGN010000578.1:0-3136 GCA_050123735.1 Desulfobacterales bacterium
CGGAAAAGGTAGGGATTTTTACACAATACTTCTACATATAAAGCACGAATCCATTTTTTTTCTCTTCAATTCATTTTTTTGTTGTCTTTTAGTAAATTATGCTTAATATTGACGTTGTCATCATTTCTACTTTCTGGGCATTGGGGGCAGATTTTAGAAAGGAGGAAAGAAAATGAAAAAGCTGGTAGTTTTACTGATCATGGGGTTGCTGCTTGCTGGATGCAGTGACGAATTTTTGGCCCATGATTCCTTGTTCAAAGACTGGGATCATTTAAAGTTTAGCTGGGGTGGATATAAAAGCCCGACTGCCGAGGATGCTCAAATGTCAGCTGATCGCGGATGGTGGGGAGAAGAAATACCTTATATCCCGGCTGAATAGCAGAAAGTCTGATTCACCTTCGTATGAAAAGATAAGCGGCCTTTCTTTTTCTGCTGGCTTAGATTTTTAAATGGTGTCGCTTACCTATATCTGCGGCAACGCCGGATCCGTAGACTCAGTACGATTTTGAAGCGGACGATCACTGGTTAATTCAAGAACTTAAAAAGGGTGGCATTTTCAGTAATTAGACTGGACCACCCTTTTTTATTGGTTTTGCATGAAATTAGATCAGAAAATTGTCGTTTTCCAGCGTTATCAGATGCAGAACACCTCAGTTTAAATACCCGGCTCGTTGGCGGCCCCTGCAGGTTGACAAGTGGTGCGCTTTGACCCTATAAGGTCATGAGCCCCGATCTTTTCAACCGTTGAGGTATCGACAATGCGCTTATCAAAGAATTGGATCGGAATTCTTGCATCCGTATTTTTCCTCTCTGTTCCAGCCGCCTGCGTTTCCAACAAGCAAATAACCGTCGGCGCCACCGCAACGCTTCTGGAAGACATCTCAAAATCGGCCAACAAACAATCTGATTTAAGAGTCATCAGGGAAGGGATGCCCGCCTATCTGATGTTGATTGACGGCATGGTTGAAGCCGCACCGAACAATGCCCGCCTGTTGATCACGGCGGCGCAGGCATATGCATCATTTGCTTCCGCCTTCATCGAAGATGCTGACAAGGATTATGCCCTGGTTCTATTTGCCAAGGCGAAAGATTATGGCCTGCGGGCTTTGGAAAACCGCGGACTAAAAGATCCAGCATCCGGACCGTTTAACGAATTTGAAGCAGCGGTTAACAGGCTGGGTAAAGATGATGTGCCCTATATGTTTTGGACCGGGACCTGCTGGGGAAGCTGGATTCGGCTCAACCTGGGCTCTATCGCCGCAGTGGCGGAGCTGCCCCGGGTGGAGGCCCTCATGAAGCGGGTGCTGGAGCTGGACGAACAATTTTATTATGGCGGCCCGCATCTTTTTATGGGCATATTGTTTGCCTCCCGACCCCAAATCGCCGGCGGCGATTTGAACAAGGCACACTATCATTTTAAAAAGGCGCTGGCTTTTAGCCAGGATGTTTTTCTAATGACCCGGGTTTATTTTGCCAGCCACTACGCCCGCAAAACGCTTGACAGAGAGTTGTTTACCGCCAGCCTTCAAAAGGTGCTGGACACCCCGGCCGATATGGTCGCGCAACTAACCCTGCTCAACACGGTGGCTCACCATAAAGCACAGGAACTGCTCGCACAGGCAGACGACTTTTTTTAGGAGAACTCTTTATGCAACGCTCAGTCTCGCTGACAATTATCGGACTCGGTATCATCTTACCGCTGTTAATGCTATCCACGACGCCCGCAACAGCCAAAACCGTTGTCATCAAACTGGCCACTCTGGCGCCGGAAGGAAGTTCGTGGAGTGAAACATTTAATGCCATCGACGCTGAGATACAGCAGAAAACCGACGGGCAGGTGCGTTTTAAGTTATATGCCGGGGGGGTGCTCGGAGATGAAAAAGATATGCTGCGCAAAATGCATATCGACCAGATACACGCGGCCGCTTTGACTTCAGCGGGTTTGTCGGCGATCTTCGAGGAAATGGATGTGTTCCAGATTCCTTTTCTTTTTGAGTCCCACGAGGAAGTTGATTTTGTGTTGACCCGGATGGATGCATTTTTTCGACAGGGTTTTGACAAAAACAATTATGTCTTGTTGGGCTGGTCGGAAGCCGGCTTTGTGCGCCTGATGTCAACCAAGCCGGTGGCCACCCTCGCAGATCTTAGAAAGGTCAAAGTCTGGACCTGGGAAGATGCGCCCATGACCCGCGTGATTTTTGAAGAGGCCGGGGTTTCAGCCATTCCGCTGTCGGTTCCAGATGTTTTGGTGGGGCTTCAAACCGGTCTGGTGGATGTCGTTTACGCGCCGCCGAGCGGAGCGATTTCCCTGCAATGGTTCACCAAAACCCGCTACATCACCGATGTCAACCTCATCTATCTCATCGGCGGAGTGGTCATAAAGAAAAAGGTGTTTAACACCATTGCGCCCGCTCACCAGAAAATCGTTACAGATGTCTGGCAGCGCCAGATGAATCGACTCAAGCAAACAATCCGGAAGGAAAACCAGGAAGCCATGCAGGTGATGGTCAAACAGGGTATCAAAATTATTAACCCGACACCGGACCAGATTGCAGAGTTTAAAAAAGTATCCGCCAGAGCCATTCAACGGCTCGAAGGCCAGACCTATTCCCAAAAAACCCTAAATGAGGTTGTGGCCAACTTGGAATCCTATCGAAAGAAAAACCAATAATGGTCAGCTGGCAAAAATGCGACGACACGCTTGGCCGGATTGAAAAATTCACGCTAACCGTCATGTTGAGCGTGATGATTCTGCTGGCATTTATACAGATCGTACTCCGCAACGTGTTTAGCAGCGGAATTGCTTGGGGAGATCCCCTGGTTCGCTATCTGGTGCTCTGGGTCGGATTTGTCGGGGCCAGTTTGGCAACCCGAGAGGGCAAACACATCACAATCGAAGTGTTTTCAAGATGGCTGTCGGTCCGCGGCAATCGATATCTCCGGGTGATTTCCAATTTAATCTCGGCTCTGGTTTGCGCCCTGCTGGTCTTTGCCGGTTGGACATTTGTTTCGAACGAGGCCCAAATGGGCGACACGACCTTTCTGCAGATTCCGATCTGGATTCCGCAAATCATTATTCCCGTTGCCTTTGCAATGATGACGCTGCGGTTTTTTGTGCGCTTTTTTGCCGAGCTGG
>JASFGN010000579.1:0-3135 GCA_050123735.1 Desulfobacterales bacterium
AGTCACTTTATGCATGCTTTTTTAAGATATCTTCTACAGGCCGAGTTCTGACCACCGACCCTTAACCCTCTCAACCACTTTCGGATCGAGTTCGATGGGAATCGGTTTTTTCTTCCATTCATAGGGAATCGTGGCATCCAGCAGCAGCCGGCCCGTAATTTCCCTGGCCTCGATCGGCAACGATGGATCCAGCGGCGTGGATCTGCCGCGCTTGATAACCTGGGAGCGGTTGGGCTGGAACCGGAAACTCAGGGCATACATCACGCGGGGAATATCCCAGGGAGCGATATCTTCATCCACGACAATGACGGTTTTGAGGCCATAGGCACCCATTTCAGTGGAGATGGCGGCCGTCAGGACCTGATCGGCATGTCCGGGGTACATCTGCTTCATGGAAATGATGGCCAGGAATCGCCCCGAGCCTTCCGGCGGGCAGTAAACGCCTTTCAGGCCCGGTATTTTCATGGCCAGCAGCTGCTGCCACAGTGTTGCGCCGTAGGAAAGAGCCATGGTCATATGGGTGTCGGTGACCGCCCGGCCCACGGTGGTTCCCCACAAAATGGGATTGTTGCGGTGGGTGACGCATTTGACATCGATAAAGTTGCGTGGATCGGTGCCGACGCCGGAATAATAGCCGGTGTATTCGCCGAAAGGACCTTCCTCCATGAATTTGTCGGCATCCACTTCACCTTCGATGACGATTTCAGCATGCGCCGGTATCGGCAGATCGACGGTTTCACCTTTGACGACCTTAATGGCTTCGCCTCGCAACGCGCCGTATACATCGTACTCGGAGACAAAAGCGGATACGCGCGCGGCGCCCAGCACAAACAGCAGAGGATCGCAACCGATCACCGAAGCAACCGGCATGGGTTTGCCCATGGCCTGATATTTTTTGAGCATGATGTCGGCGTGTTTGCCTTTGATAAACTGGGTGCCGATTTTATCTTTTGCCAGCAGCTGACTGCGGTATGTTCCCAGATTCACCCAACCGCTCTCCGGATCCTTGCTGATGATGAAATGGGCCGTGCCGATATAGCGCCCTCCATCCAGCGGGTACCACTGGGGCACCGGAAATTTAAAAAGGTCGATTTGATCCCCGGTTAATATATTTTCCTTACACGGTGCACCGGCGCCATCCACTTCCTTGGGCGGCATCAAATTTTCGCCCAGCTTGGCCCACTCTTCATATAGATCCACCAGCGTGGATTCAAGCGGCATACCCATAATCAGAGCCAGCCGCTCGACGGTGGTGCAGACACTGGTGATGACCGGCGTATCATAATCTTTGACATTCTCAAAAAGAAGCGCCGGGCCGCTTTGTTCTTCATTGAGCTTGGCGATATGCGACAATTCCAGGTTCCAGTCGACTTCGGCGGTGATCCGTTTGCACAGACCTTTTTCTTCGCCTTCGGCAACAAAATCTCTCATGTCTCTCATAAAACATTTCCTCCTTTTCCAAAATTATTTTAATGAATAAAAAAACAAAAGAATGTTAGCAAATGATTAACTTTTTTATATTTTAATCTCTGATGCTTTATTTAAGCCATGTACAGCCGGGATATTTGAACGATGTAAAGTCCTCATCATCCAATCCAAATGACCTGTCATTAGGTTTTTAAATGCGGTTACTTTGGATGAAGACTGTATTTTCTATGGTATCTTTATGCGTTTCATGGCCTGCTCCATTAATAACTGCCGGCCGGTTTTGCCGCCGATGACCGATTCTGTCTTACGCCGGCTCCAGACCGTCTCCGGTCGCGCCTGGACGATGAACATGTTGTCCGGGAAGGGGATGTCCTTATCAATGGCCCATTCGATATCCATCGGTCGGCCGTAATGGTTTTCGATATTCTTGGCAGCTCTGACAAGGGCCTTTATTTCATCGTCTGCCAGACAACAGGTGCACTGAATGTCTGCGGCCACATCGGCATCGATGACTTTGCCCTGCGCCAGGTCATATACACATTCGATGTGCTTGGTGGATATGGTTCTTTCATTGATTTCCAGCATGACTTTATCGACCACGAACTTGTCCGGGTTGACCGAGCCGGATACCACGGTTTCCCCCAGTCCCCAGCTGCCCTCGATGACCACTTTGGATACGTCACCATTTGTCGGGTTGAGGGTAAACATCACCCCGGCCGCTTTGGCGTTGACCATTTTCTGCACGCCCACACTGATAAGCACTTTTTCGTGGGGAAATTCGTTTTTAATCCGGTAGGCGATGGCCCGCGGGGTATACAAACTGGCCCAGCAGTTTTGCACATGGGCAATTACCTGGTCTGCACCCTGGACCCAGAGATAGGTATCCTGCTGGCCGGCAAAGCTGGCGTTGGGTAGATCTTCAGCGGTGGCACTTGAGCGAACCGCCACCGGAATGATTTCGACAGCGCACTTGTCGCACAGTTGGGAGTAACCGTCTGCAATGGCCTTGGCCACAGTTTCAGGCATCGTCGTTTGTTTGATGATTTTCTGCACGTCGGCACTGGCCTTATTGAGGGCCGCCACATCATCAGGGTTCAAATCGGATACCAGTGCCGTAATCTTATCTTTTATTGCGCCACCGGTAATAAACAACAAATAGCTGTCGGTGGTCACCGCAAAACCGGGCGGAACCCGAATATCGGCCTTGATCATTTCCCCTAAGCTTGCATTTTTGCCGCCGACGATGGGGAGTGAATCTTTATCCAGTTTCTCAAACTCCAGGATATAATCCATTTTGCAGTCCTTCGACGCCCATCTGTCTAGAACCCCCTCCCCGGTAGGAAGGGGGTTCCAGCAGGAAGTTCGATGGTAGATGGCGAAAGCGATTAAACTGATTCAAAGCATGTCGCAGCCAGATGACTTTTTCAAGCAGTTTAGCCTGCTCTTTTGACGATTTCGACCACGCCACTGTCACCATCCACTTTGATGATATCGCCCGTCTTAATGACCTGGGTCGATACACCGGTACCGGTCACCGAGGGCACACCGTATTCGCGGCAAACGATGGCGGCATGGCTGGTCAAACCGCCGATGTCGGTCACAGCGGCTTTGATCTTGGTGAACACCGGTGCCCAGGACGGATTGGTGGATGGGCAGACCAGGATTTCACCGGCCTGCAGATCCACAATGTCTTTGAGCAGTTTGAGC
>JASFGN010000580.1:0-3135 GCA_050123735.1 Desulfobacterales bacterium
ATCACCTCCATAGGTCCAGGTACATTCTTGTTAAATTTACGTATAACTTGGTTAGTCTGGTGTCAAATTTTTTTACATCAACATTTTGGAATAGTGGAATAGTGAAATAATGGAAAAATGATTTTTCAATGTGCCCTTTTCAGGATTTTCACGTTGTAGCAAATCTGAGCCAATTGACACGAATTCTTTTATTCTTATCTTCATATTTTAGAATATAATATGAAAGCAATTAATAAAGATCAAAATACCACAGGAGGTGCAAAATGGCTGAATGGTTTCCTTTACCCCAACACTTGACTGAACCGCATCCCGGGCATGAAGCCCATCTGTGCATGGCCGATAATGTGGGCTTTGTAAAGAATAATCTCGAAGAGTACAAAAATTATGTTCGCAACCCTAAATTCGTCTGCAAAAATTGCGGCCGTGCGGCAGCCAAGGCAGAGAATCTCTGCGGACCGGACGAATTGTAATCTAACCACAAAGGCACACAGTTCACAAATTTAAGACCTGAATCTTGCATAAAAATCAATAAGAAGTCGAGATTGCATTAAATTACAACCAGCTAAACAAATTGTAGAACTGACTCAAAATACCAACAAGGTATAAAGGATTAAAATCATTTTATCTCATTAATTTTCACCCTGCGGGCGAGCCGGAGGCTTCCATCTGCTGCGTTATTAAGGGCTCGAAGTGGTACACTACGACTTCGCCCTTAAATGCCTTGCAGATGAAAGCCTCGGACTCGTGCAAAATTCAGGTATGAAGTTTAAAAACTTTTTCTCAATCTTCATGCTCTTTGTGGTTAGAAAAATTTTTTTTCGATAGGCGTCACCATATTCCCAACAATCATTGAATCTTTCCGGTCAACAATCTCAATTTCAGCCCACCATGCCGAACCGGAATGGATTGGAGCTGAAACGGCAGGAAGTCTGCCATTTTTTGGCCGGGTGCCAGCAGCACCAGCTTCCATCCCCGATACGCCTGAATAAGCCTGTCACCCACAGCACCCAAAAATGCTTCGGCTTCTTTTCTTTTACCCAGCCGGCGCCCATAGGGTGGGTTGATGCACACAGTCCCGCTCCGGTCGGTGAGCTCAAGCGGATCAAGATTAAAAAAATCGGTCTGTTGAACCTTTACGGTATCGGCCAGGTGATACCTGCGGATACAGGCTTCCAGTTTTTGACAGGCATCACCGTCGGTATCTGAGGCAAAGATAACCGGGCGTTGGGATTGCACTATTTCAGATTCGGCCTGGCGTCTGATGTAGTTCCAGCGTTTCTCTCTAAATGACGGCCAGCGCTTGAAGACAAAATCTCGAAACCAGCCGGCAGGTATGCGTTTGGTCATCAGGGCGCCTTCAAGGGAAAAGGTCCCGGTGCCGCAAAGCGGATCCAGTAAGGGTTCGGAACCATCGTAGCCCGCCAACATTAATGCACCGGCAGCAAGGGTTTCGCGCAGCGGCGCTTTGCCGGAGTGCTCCTTGAGGCCGCGCCTGTATAGCAGTTCGCCGCTGCTGTCAATCGACGTGCTGAAATGATCGTCAACGCCCCGCACAAAAATATCCTGATGACCCCCTGCGGATTCCGGAAGGCGCCGGTCGGATTCGAAGCCAGACAGCCGCTCGTTGATGATCCGTGTCATTCGCTCGGCAATCGCACCGGAGTGATGGAGCCGGCAGTGTCGGGTAGCCACATGAACTTTTAGTCGGCTGCCGGGGCGCACGTAAAGTTCCCAGGCGATATGGCCGGCTATTTTTTCAAGCTGTCTGAAATTGGTGGATTTGAATGTGCTGATGCGCATCAATATGCGATTGGGTAAATGCAGGCTTAAATTTGCACGAAAGCAGTCTTCCAGCCGGCCCTCGAATTCCACCCCGCCCGGAATGGCACTGGCCTGATGAATGTCGGGCAGACGCTTTATTAACTCCTGAAGGCATGCTTTTTCAAAACCCGGTGAGGTCGCGGCAAAAAAGCGTTGCGGCCGCGCGATGACATGCCGTTTGATGCGTTTAACAAGGGCGGATGTTCCGGGCATTTTACTGCTCAAGTTCTTTGTTCTTCGAATTGGGCTAATGTGCCGATATGAAATTCACCGCTTTCCATATGAATATTCTCAAATACGGAATTGCGGCATAGGTGGTTGTAGAAAAAATGTTGGAATAACGAAACGTTTTTTATTAGCCACTACACAACCACATTCGATCCGGGGATGCAACAGCTATTGTTGTACTGAAAGTTGCCCCCACGGCGCTCTGTAAAAATGAATGGAAAGGGTGGATTGACATTGTGCTGCCTTTTTTGTACTAAAGGCTATACATTACAACTTCAACAGGGGAGGGGAAAATGGCCAACGGGTTGAATAAAGCTATTCTGATCGGAAATTTAGGCCGGGATCCGGAGGTGCGCTACACACCCAGCGGTCTTGCGGTTGCCAATTTCAGCATCGCCACCTCAGAGACCTGGACCAACAAGGAAGGCGAAAAAGAAACCCGCACGGAATGGCACCGGATCGTCGCCTTCGGCAAATTAGGCGAAATCTGCGGCGAATATCTGTCTAAAGGCAAGCAAATATATATCGAGGGCCGTATCCAGACCCGGGACTGGGAAGACAAAGAAGGCGTTAAACGATATACCACCGAGATCGTCGCCTCCAATATGATCATGCTGGGGTCAAGGGACGCAGGAGACGCCTATAAACCGAGCGGCCCGACCGGAGGCGGACCCAGCTCGCCCATCCAGGCGCCTGAAGATGATGACATTCCGTTCTAATTCAAACCAAATAAAAAAGCAGCCTTACGCTCCTATCAGACTGCCTATTTAAGTGTCTTGTCACCCAACGATGGATTTATGGTCGGGCGGCCTTGTGTGATCACTTCTCCTCTTTTTTGTCCTCTTCAATTTTTTCAGGATCTTTTTTTTCCGCCTCGTCAGACTCGCCCTTGAAATTCCGGATGGCTTTACCCATTCCGGCACCAATTTCAGGCAGTTTTCCGGCACCGAATATAATCAGAATGATTACCAGTATGATAATCAGTTCCGGCATTCCTATTCCAAACATATTACCTCCTAATCGGTCCTAGATTGTTTCAGCTCATCAAGCAGTTTTTTGAACTCTTTTGATTTGATATAGCGGTCC
>JASFGN010000581.1:0-3133 GCA_050123735.1 Desulfobacterales bacterium
TGACATTTGCTTCAAGACGCCAATCCTTCAAAAGATCAAATATCTTATCAATTCGTTTGCCAACGTCTTGCTTGAGCTTTTTCTTTTCCTCCGGCCCTGATTTATTGGTAAATAATTTCTTTCGACTGTCTTTATTTTCTTCATGAAGCTTGCGAATACTGCGGATCGTGGCCAGAAACCTTTCAGTTTGCGCCATTTCATCGACATAGGTGTCGCCTTCATCAATGTCTCTGAGTACATTTTTAGGGCGCATATTCCCTTCAGCAATTTCTTCTCCAAGAGTGATAATGCTTTCCACCCCGGTTGTCGTTTCAAGCAAAGCGTGTAATACTTCCTGTTCACCAGCTTCTATCTTCTTGGCAATCTCGACTTCTCCTTCTCGACTCAGAAGCGTCACCAGACCCATTTCACGAAGATACATTTTGACCGGATCGGTAACCGTTCCAAAATCCGTTTCACGAAGTGCGTGGCCGATCGGTTTCTTGTGTTTTTTCTTTTGCTTGCCGATCAGTTTCTTTTTTGTTTTTTCATCAACCACCTCAATTTCGTTTTCATCAAACATAATGAGGGTTTCATCAATTTGTTCGGGAGACAGTAATTCCGAAGGCAGCAATTCATTGATTTCGTCATAGCTTAAAAAACCCTGCTTTTTGCCTTTGGCCAGCAATTTTTTAATGGCCTTCTTGGTTTCATTTTTTGCTTTACTTGCCTCCGCTTTGGTCAGGGGCTTTGAGTTAGCTTCCGGCTTCACGGCTTTTGTTGTGCTCGGAGCGGCTTTTGCTTTGGTTGCCGAAACTTTGCGCTTGGCTGCGGCGGCTTTGGATTTCGCGGCGGTCGATTTGCTTTTGGACACCGCTGTTTTGGTCCTGGGCGCGGCAACTTTTGATCTGGATGTTTTGGCCTTGGCTTTGCCTTTAGTGGCGGCGGCCCGGGTCCGAGCAGGCCGGGTTCCGGTCTTGGATGTTGCTGCTGTGGTTTTGCGCGCGGTCACTTTTGTCCTCGATTTTGCGGTTTTACTTTTAGCGGTAGTAGTTCTGGTTTTCGTCGCCGCTGATTTGGTCCTGGATGTTGCGGCTTTGGTTCTTGTTCGGGCTGTTTTGGCCCTGGTTTTCGTTTTCTTCGTTTTAGTGCCCTGGGCTGCACTTTTTCGTGCGGTCGCTTTTTTTGCGGTGCGCCTGGCTGGCCCTCTTTTGGTACCTGTTTTCCTTGTAGTTGCCCGTTTCACGGTCTTTTTTGCGGTTTCCTTTTTTGTAGCAGATTTTTTTGCCATAAAATCATGCCCTCCGGAAAAATTCTTATATTCGATTCCGCTACATCAGCGATTATAAGCTGGTATCGAAAATCCCTGGTTTTGAGTACGATTCATCAGCGTTTGCAAACGATCGGTAATATCGGCCATTGATCCGGTTGGATAGCATTTGGCGGTCTTTTTACTGCCCCGTGCCAATCCAGATTAATAATGTAGATTATATAAAATCTATATGTTAAATGGGCATAGTCAAGCCCCACCCGGCAGTTAATTTGCCGGCGCTCAAGCCGACCGCTGCTTCTGGCTGCGCATGACCCGCTGTTGCTTTTTTTTGAGTAGTTTTGCCAGGGTTTCTTGATCGTTCATTTTTTCAGCGACCCTTATTTGATCAAGAATCTGGCGATCGCGGCGCCGCTGACCGTTTTTGACGAATTGAGCAATCAGCTTCAAGCAGCCATTTTTTTCCCAGGATTCCTCGATCATCGCCAGCGCCGATATCAGGCTTTCAAATTCGGGTTTATCAATGAACAGATCTGGTATTTGTTTATCCGATGAGATCCGACTTTCTAAAATCGTTGTGGCGATTAACTGTAACCGGGGATTATCAATGTATTCGATAACATCGTATTTTCTAATTTCAGGCAGTATGGCCGGAAATTGGAGCATCATGGCAATAATTTGGCGTTCCAGCCGAGTCCCCTCGCGTTCTGTCAAATCCGCTCCTTTGTCTGCATCTTTGGTTTTCTTTGAAGGGGCGCCTGCCCGAATCTCTTGTAAGATAATGCTTTCCTCAATGCCGATGCGCTCGGCTAACTGTTTGACATATAAAGACCTGGCAACATTATCATTAATGGATGCCAATGGAACTATTAGGTCAGCAACGACACGAATTTTGCCCTCAGTTGAAAGCCCGTGTTTGGCGATGGATTGCGCTATCAGAAATGACACGATACCGGGTGCCTGGGCCGCAGCTTTCTGAAACGATTCCACTCCCTTTTCTCTTAGGTAGGAGTCTGGATCATGTCCTTCAGGCAACACCAGAATTTGGGTATCCGCTTTTTCCTCGCGAAACACATCACCCCTGCTAAAGTCCACATGTTCTTGCCAAAACGTATCGATACATCGCCTGGCGGACCGAATTCCGGCTTCATCAGAATCATAAACCAGAATCAACCGGGGAACATAGCGGCTCAACATCCGAACATGTTCAACCGTCAGTGCGGTCCCCAGCGTGGCAACTGCATTTTCAATACCATGCTGATAAAGCGTCAGCAAATCGAGGTAACCTTCTACGATGTAAAAACAATCGGTTGTGCGGCTTTTGTCTTTTGCCAGATACAACCCGTAAAGAGACCGACTCTTGCTGTAAACCGCTGTTTCGGGAGAATTGAGATATTTAGGCAATGAATCATCCATAACCCGTCCACCGAAGCCGATAACATTCTGGTTTACATCAATAATCGGGAATACGATACGATCCCGGAAACGATCATAGTAACCCCGCCTATCCTTTTTGGGCAAAATCAGTCCGGATCGTTCAACTTTTGCAAGCGGCACCCCGCTTTTGGCAAAAAAATTGATGATATTATCCCACCCCGACGGCGCATATCCAAGAACGAAGCGCTCAATTATTTCCGCTGACAGGCCCCTTTTCTTCAAATAAGCCCTTGCCGGTTTTCCGCTTGGACTGCGCAGCAGCATTTTGTGGTAATAATCCATCGCCTGTCGATTGATATTCAGCAGGCTTTCGCGTTCTCCCACGCGTTTTTTCTGCTCAGGCGTCAGGTGTTTTTTAGGAATATCGATACTGTATCTGCGGGCCAGAGAGCGGGCTGCCTCCGGAAAAGAAAGTCCGTCTTTTTTCATCAGAAAGCTGAATACATT
>JASFGN010000582.1:0-3129 GCA_050123735.1 Desulfobacterales bacterium
CGATGCCCTTGGCGGTCAGGTACCGTTCTTCCCCGAAAAGTATCAGGCACCTCAATTCAGCGTCCGGGAGGTCAAAACGCTCGCATTGATACTGCATGCGCTCCTGGCAACATTGAAACAATCTCAATATAAGGTGTTGAAATTGCTTTAGTTGATAGTCCGGCACCTCGGCAATTTGACTTATTGATGGTCGATTCCGCGATTGGTTCATGGTGTGAACCATATCAGAAAAAAATGGGTTGTCAAGGCCTTTTTACAAAATGATGGCGTATTTTTGGATAAACCCGGCAAAGAAAAGAGGCGCTGCTTGCCGGCGCCTGGACGAATATAATTTACTTTTTTTCATTTTTATACTATAATCTAAGTAATTTAGCAGCAAATTCCGGCAGCAAAAATTCCTATGGACCAACATGCCTGCCGAGATTTTACCCGTTTATATGAGGAGGACAATATGCACCAAACACTGCGCAGGGGCTTAATCCTTTTGCTGTTGATCCCGGCTCTGGCCATCATCCCGGCCTGCACGAAAAAGGCAACAACCGTCGAGAAAGAACCTGGTACCGCTGTAGATCAGACCGACATAGATCGGCAGAAGGAACTGGAAGCTGAACGTAAACGTCAAGAAGCCGAACAGCGCCAATTCCAGGCGGCCAAAAGGCAGTTTGTGTCTGAAGATATATATTTTAAAAGAGGAAGCTATCAGCTGCAACCGCAGGCCCGCACGATTTTGTATCGTAAAGCCGAATTCTTAAAAAAATACCCGTATGTTGCCGTGATCATCGAAGGCCACACCGATGAACGCGGTACCCGGGAAACCAATATTGCCTTTGGGGATCGCCGCGCCGGTGAGGTGAAGTCGTTCTTGATTCGAGAAGGCATCGCCAGGGAGCGGCTGATACCCGTCAGCTTCGGCAAAGAACGCCCCGTTGCCACAGGCAAAACCGAAGCGGACCGCGCTAAAAACCGGCGCGTGCATTTTGTGGTCAAAGAATAAGCAAATTCGTTGTTCTATCAGATTTGGGATCCAGGGCAAGGAGCCTGTACCAAGCAGGAGCAATGGAGTACTGAGATACATTTATTTCGGATTGCAGATTGCAGGTTTCGGATTTTGAATGCGCGATATCTTTGATATTTCAATCCGCAATCCGCAATGGATTTTGCTCCGGCACGCCATCACTCCGAGCTCCAGTTTTCCAGTACTCCAATATTCCAGTATTCCAATATTCGCTTCCCTCGACTGATTCTTTCTTGATTTGACACCCATCTTTAGATAAACCCAAACAACCCTGTCTCGCCACACTTGAATAAACCGGTACCAAGCCACTTATCCTTTCATAAAAGGGGTTAACTTAACATCGATTGCGACGCGAACTGAAAATTGCGGTGCGGGAGCTGGTCGAACATGTGCTTCGGTCCGGGGATCTGGCTTTTGAGTTTCTGGGAGCCAGCCGCCCGGTAGAGGCAATTCGGGCCCATCAAAAAATTCAAAGCTCACGTCCTGCCACCTATCAACCCGAAGTGGCGATCTCTTACGAGGTTGAAACCGACCGATTCCGTCTGAATATCGGCGGCCGCATTGACGGCGTATATGCCGAACCCGATCGCACCATTATCGAAGAAATAAAAACCACTTCGCGCGATCCGGCGCATTATAAAGAAAATGAAAACCCGGTCCATTGGGGCCAGGCTAAGACCTATGCTTTTATATACGGGCGCCACCATCAGCTGGACCCGATTACGATCCAATTGACGTATTATCAGATCGATACCGGCAACCACAGTGAAATCCAGCGCACCTATCGCCTGTCAGAACTGGAGACCTTTTTCAACGACCTGGTGGCCCGTTATCTAAAATGGGCCACAACCCTTGTTGATTGGTCCGACTGCCGGGATGCATCTATTAAAGATTTGGAATTTCCTTTTCCAACCTACCGGCCCGGGCAGCGCCGGATGGCGGTGGAAGCATTCCGCACGATTCGCAACGGCGGGCAGTTGCTGGTTCAGGCGGCCACCGGTATCGGCAAAACCATCGCCGTGCTCTATCCGGCCGTTAAATCCCTTGTTGAAAACCGCGATCAAAAGATTTTCTACCTGACTGCCCGAACGACCGGCCAGATGGTGGCTGAAAAAGCCATTGCCGAATTAAGGGCCAAAGGTCTGCGGCTAAAATCGTTAACCCTGACGGCAAAGGACAAGATCTGTTTTTGTCCCCAGAGTGCCTGCCAGCCGGATGAATGTGAATTTGCCAAAGGTCACTATGACCGCATTAATGCTGCCGTCGCAGCGATTTTCAAGCAGGAAGCGTTTACCCGTGAACAGATTATCGATACCGCCAGAGCATTTCGGGTGTGCCCGTTTGAATTTTCCCTGGAGCTGTCTCTGTGGACCGATTGCATCATCTGTGATTACAATTACAGTTTTGATCCACGGGTTTACTTGCGCCGCTTTTTCCAGGAAGAAAACGGTGCTTATATATTTTTGATCGACGAGGCGCATAATTTGGTGGATCGTTCGCGGGAAATGTTTTCGGCGGAAATTTTCAAGCAGTCGATATTAGACGTCCGCCGACAGCTAAAGAAACAGCTGCCGCACATATTTAAAAGCCTTGGCCGTATCAATGCCTGGCTGGTCAAGGCACGCAAAAAATGCGAAGCATCGGCCAATCCAATGGCAGAAGAGAGCCTGCCCGAAGAACTGCTTCCGTTTTTGAAAAGCTTTCTTTTCATCACCGAACGCTGGCTGGCCAAAAACATAAAAACAGCCTTTCGCGACAGCTTACTCGACCTTTATTTTGCCATATCGGGCTTCATCCGGGTGGCCGACCAATATGATCAAAGTTATACGACCTGCTATGAAAAACGCGGAAAAGATCTGAAGGTAAAGTTGTTTTGTGTCAACCCCGCCGTCCATCTCGAGCGCGCCCTGCAGCGCTGTCGCACGGCCGTATTTTTTTCAGCCACCATGACCCCCATCGATTATTTCAAACAAATCCTGGGCTGCGATCCGAGCGCTCCCCAGCTGATGCTACCCTCACCCTTTCCGGGCAATAATCTGGGCCTTTTCATCTGCGATCAAATTTCAACCTACTATCGTCAGCGGGACCAGACTGTGGACCAGGTCGCTCAGGTG
>JASFGN010000583.1:0-3127 GCA_050123735.1 Desulfobacterales bacterium
CAGCGTATGACGGGCATTATTTATCTTCTTTAAGAACATAGCCGACTCCGCGCACCGTGTGAATCATCTTTTTGGAAAATTCTTTGTCTATTTTTTCACGCAGCTTGTAGATTCTGGATTCAACCACGTTGGTCTGGGGATCAAAATAATAATCCCAGACATGTTCCATAATCATAATTTTTGACACCACCCTGCCGGCATTGCGCAGCAGGTATTCCAGCAACGAAAATTCCAATGGCTGCAGCTCAATTTTTTGGCCGGCTCGCACCACTTCACGGGTAATCAGGTTCATGCTGATATCGGCAACCGTCAGTTTGGTCGGCTCGGCAACATCGCTGCTGCGCCGAATCAGGGCCTGGAGCCGGGCCAGCAGTTCGGAAAATGCAAAGGGTTTTGTCAGGTAATCATCCGCACCGGTCTGCAGCCCTTTTACGCGATCATCCACTTCACCTTTAGCGCTTAAAATAATGATAGGCGTTTTCAGTTTTTCATGTCGTATATTTTTAACCAGGCTCAGGCCGTCCCTTTTGGGCAGCATAATATCGATAACGGCCGCATCGTAGGGTTCGGTAAGCGCCATATGTAAGCCGTCTTCACCGTTGTCTTCATGGTCGACGGCAAAGCCCTCGGCTTTTAAACCCTTGATGATGAAAGAGGCGATTTTTGAATCGTCTTCTACCAGCAAAATACGCATAATTGAATCCTAAATTAATTTCTGTACACGCATTTGGATTATAATTAAGATTATATCGTATTATTTAGAAGATTCGGATTTTGGTAATTTGATACTGTTTCGGATTTCGGGTTTAGGATTTCGAATTTTGATGATTGTTTTTTCTTCGCGCCATAACCTAAATTTTGTATCGTGCCGCAATAGCTGACCACTCTTCCTGCTCGCGTATCTCCAAAATATCAAACCCCATATTTTTTAAGCGGGCAATCACCAGTTTTTTGTTTTCCGTGAACATCCCCGAGCAGATAAATATGCCATCTTTTTTCAGAGCGCGGGGCATGTCATCCAGCAGTTCTAAAATCACGTGTGTAAAAATATTGGCTGCAATAAAATCATACGTGTCCGTGATGCCGGTCAGCAAATTGCCCGTATACAAAAAAAAGCCTTCAGAATCCAACCCGTTATGCTTTAAATTAGCGGCGGCCACCTCTACGGCGATTGCATCTTTATCAACACCGCCAACAAAGCCCGCGCCCAGTTTGGTTGCTGCAATCATCAATATGCCGGAACCGGTGCCGAGGTCTAAAAATGAATCGCCCGGATTGAGATAATCTTCAATCAGACGAATGCATAAAGCCGTGGTCGGGTGGATTCCGGTACCGAAAGCCATTCCGGGATCCAGTTCCACCACAATATCACCGGGTTGGGCCGTATAATCGCACCAGGTGGGCTTGACGACTATCTTTCGCCCTATTTTTTGAGGCTCAAAAAAGGCCTTCCAGGCCTCGGCCCAATCCGCCTCATCCAGCTCTTTGTAACTGACGCGGTAAAGCAGGCTAAAATGCTGCTTTAGGACAGATAGGTGTTGTTCCAGATCCCTGCAGCGTTTTTTAGCCTTACGGTCTTTTGGAAAATACCCGATCACCGCGTGCTGTTGCGGTCGACCGATGGCGTCCTCGGCCCAATCTTCAACCGGCTCTATGGCCGGATCTTCTTCGACGACACCCGAAAGGTCAAACTGGAAAAACAGGTTGGTTATCAACTCGCCGGCAAGGTGGTTATCGTCGGCATCAAAAACAACTTTTGCTTCAATCCATTTCATGTATCAGGTATCCGTCGCCGCGCTAACAGATTTCATGTATAAAATCCCAAGGCTGACAGCTGCTGGCTTCTTGCTTCTGGCAGCTGGCTCGTCGTCGGTCACCAGCAGCAAGCAGCCAAAAGATGCTGAATGCTGGAATTGAAACTCTGAACCAAATGAGTGCAAGTCTGAGGCTAATTCGTAAACCTTTCCTTGGGCGGGTTGAAGTAGCCGAATTTGATCTTTGGAAATTCCCGCCGGATGCGTTCCAGCAGATGCTCTATGCCGATGGGTGTTTCTTTGGCGGCCACAGCCTTCATTATCTTAAAATAGCGCAGCGGGTCGAAATTCAAATTGCGCCACTGAATCATGTGAATCGGGTATGTTGTCAAAAATTTCTTCAAGGCTTTAATTTCTCGCGGGGTATCGGTAAAGCCGGGGCAATTTAAATAATTGACCGCCACAAAAAGCCCGCTTCTCAGCGCAAGATCCACACTTTTTAAAACATCCGAAAACCCGTAGCCTTGCGGGCGAAAATAGGCCTGATAACACTCACGGCGCAGGCTGTTCATGCTGAACCGCATGCTGTCCAGTCCGGCATCGATTACCTTTTGCAGCGCACGGGGCAAACTGGCGTTGGTGTTCATGTTGATGGTGCCCCGTTTTGTTTCAGAACGAATCAAGCGAATCGCTTGTACAATCACCTCGGCTGCCAGCAGGGGATCCCCTTCGCAGCCCTGTCCGAAACTGACCACACTGTTCTTAACGCGTTTGATGTGCACCAGGGCCACTTCCGCTATTTCCTCTGCGGTCGGGGTGAAACCGATGCGATCCTGGCTGTGCGGTATATCGCTGCGTGTTTGTAAAGACAGGCAGCCCAGGCAACGGGCATTACACTGCTGGGCGGTGGGAAGCGGCGCCTCGTAACGGCCTAAAAAAAAATTCTTGGCCGCCGGACAGCCAAACTGCACGGCGCATTTTTCAAGATGCGCCCGCAGACGATTGGCAGGCATCTGCCGGCGCATGCGCTCGATGCCGACGGCAACATCTTCAGGTTGCATCAACCGCAGGTCCTGGCGTTTTTCCCGATCCACCCGAATCACCGACGATCGGAATTTACCCCGGTGCCAGCCTACCGCACCATAGGAAAAAAGCGGCAGGGCCTGTGCTTCCGGCGTTTCCACAAAACTGCCCAGATGGGAAATGACATAACCCGGGGAATTAAATGCGGTCACCGGATATAGGGCCTGTCCGGGCGCATAAGGGTTCTCAATTACGGCTTCAATCCGGCCCGATTGCAAATTCAACAAAACCGGCCGACGCTGCGGCAGGTACATCAGTTCACTGCCAAAGGGCATGTCACGGGTATTGGA
>JASFGN010000584.1:0-3114 GCA_050123735.1 Desulfobacterales bacterium
AAGCGTTGTCTCCATTACTATTATCGTCCTATATGTCGCTGAACTTTAATTTAAATCGCTTAGATTGAACCTTATTCTTTGACAGGATTTACCCACCTTCGCTCAAGAGCTTCGGCGTGGCAGGCACGATTTTGAGGATAATTTTCTTAGTCGCTCTCCAGATGATAGCGACTAAACTCAATCCGCTTTCAGTGGAATACAAAAATTCCAGCATCCAACCTAACCGATGAATGCTCCAAATTTTTAGATTATTCATTCGGTTCATGAAGGAATGAAATATTCGCCGCAGGCGATGGGGTTTGGCCGTTCTCTTCTGGAGAACGGCCAAAAAGAATCCTAATAATCCTGTAAATCCTGTCCAAAAATTTAATTGATTGATGAATGGCATTGCGTAAATTCATGAGATATGTGAAAGAGATGTTTTAAAAAAAAATCGAAATAATATATAAACCGGTTGGTATATTTTATAATTTTAGGGAATAAGTGAGAAAGCGGCGTTATTTTTGTAACTGCTGGAGGTAGAAACGAAGCTCGCTGAGGGTCTGATCCAGGATGGCGGGGTCGCGGTTGCAGGCATGCAGGGCTGCCGCACCATTCAGGGCCACGATGATATAGCGGGAGATGGCTTTGAAATTCAGATTTTCTTTCAGCCGCCCCTGCTGATCGGCCTGTTTGAGCCAGGCGCACAGCAGGCCGGCCAGCTGGTCGAAGCCCCGCATCAGGTGGCTGCTCATAGCAGCCGATTGGCCTGAAAGCTCCACGAGCATGCTGTGGAAAAAGCAGCCGCCTTCGAACACCTGGTTGCCGAGTTTGTGTTTGATATCGTTTTCAATCAGGATATGGATGCGCTGCAGCGGATCGGCGGTGGCGGCAATGCCTTCAAAGACGACATCGCGCCAGATGCGCATGGCCTCTTTGTAAACCGCAAACCAGAGCGCTTCCTTGCTGGCAAAATGCCCGTAGAACCCGCCTTTGGTTAAAGCGGTGGCTTTCAGGATGTCGTTGATCGAGGTGCTGTAATAGCCTTTGACGCAAAAAAGCCGCAGTGATTTTTGAATAATATTCTGACGCGTCTGAATGCCTTTGGCTACCATCCTGATCTCCCATAGTAAATATACCAACCGGTTGATTTATAATAAAGATCATATGGTTCTGTCAACGTAAATCTAAAGCCATGCCCTCCGGAAGGCTGTCGTCAGGCAGGGGGATGCGCTGTGGTTTTGACAGATAATGTTAGATAAAGCCGGATACGTGGTGTAAATTCAATACCGGTTACCGTTCAGGCATTTGCCAGATCTGCTCGAGCGGGTGGATCATCTGATATTTATCCGGGTTTTTCTGGATGAAATCCCAGATGTCGTCGGGCTGAGCGGCACCGGGCTCGACATCAAAGTACTTTCCGGCTTTGGCAAAGGCATGGGCCACCAGCCAGGAACAGATCGGATAATTGCTGCTAAGCGTTATTCGTCTAAAAACGTAAGCACCCAAAAGCAACCAATCGAGCAGGTGCCCGATCACCGTAAAGATGCCGTATCTCTTGCCCACCTGTTTGAGTGCCGAGGCGACAATCGTATCTATTTCCTCAGGCGACAGGTTGATGGGTCGATAAACGGTGACCCTGTCGTGACTGAAAGGTCCATACCGTCTCCACAATCTGTGTTTACGCACGCGCAGAAGCGTTTCAACGACCTGACAGCCTTCCAGATCTCCTTCCGTCACCACGATCCCGCTGTGGTTTACCCGGGTTCTGCTCTCGCCGATTGAGCGGGTAAAAAAACGGATGAGTTTTGAAAAAAACCCGGCCCCGTAAGTCAGGAACACATCTCCTGGAAGCAATATGACGTCTTTCACAGACTCCTCCTAAATTTTGAAAAATTCAGGCAAGTACTCAATTTTGCTTGCACACCTCCAAAATGTCCGCCAGACGGGCGCGTACAAAATATAGATTATACCTGAAGCGTGTTCATGGTCAATTAAATTCAATGCTCATCTCTCTGCGCAAAAATCTGCATATTCTTTCCTGATAAGGGGAAGCTAACAATCTGAAATAACATACCATACACCTTACCATAATGATCAATTGTAAACTATTCAAAAAACCATGGCGTCTAAGAATTCAAACACGCCGAGAAACGGTGCTGTTAAATCCGGAACGAAGGAGGTTCACCATGAAGAAAAAAATCGTTATCATCAGTGTTGCCCTAACGGCTTTTGCAGTCGCATTAGCCGGTAACTCATGGGCTGAGCGCGAAAGAGGTGGTCAGCGCCACATGAACCGCGGGGACCGCTATCAGGAAGCGGATCGTCCGGCCGACCGGGGCCATTTCCGCGAGCGCGGCAACGGCCATGGCCCCCGGCGTGATTTTATTCGCCCCGGGCCGCGCATCAAGCCCAAATATTTCAAGCGGAATCACTATCGTTCGACTCCGCGCTTGAAGCACCATTATTACAGGCGGCCCCACTATCGTGCGCCTTACCGCTTTCATCCCAAATTCCGTCACTGGCGCCATCGCCCGGTCTATCGCCATGGCCATCCCGGGCTTTTCAAATGGCGCCACAGTCACTCGGTTGTCAGGGAAATCAACAACTACTATGGCAGTGCCGGAGATTATGCCCTTCCAGCAGAAGAGCTCCAGGCATCGGCCTCGGTGTCGGACAGCGGGTTTTCCGTTTCGGTGGGCGCCAGCAAAACGAATTGATCGTATGAAGTTTGAAATTACCTGATGCCATTTAATCAAGAAGGAGGTTGCAAACCCAGGGGGCAGGCTGAATTCAGCCTGCCCCCTGAAGCTATCTTAAAAATGCATCTACACTTTTGGGTTGAGCCCGTTACCCGTTGGCCCGCTGAATGACTACCTGTGAAAAGCCGGAAAGCGCTACAGACGGCAGATTAGATTAATGGAAAGTCGGAAGGCGCAAACCTTCAAGCCTTTCAAGCCTTCTGGCATCCCAGCCTCCCAGCAAAAATTACGTTAGATTTTCAACTGATGCTTCGTGACGCTAAACCGGCAAACCTGAACCCATGATCATTCCCCCTAACGGCCGCTATCGGATTGTCGCGCCATGCCCATGTAAATGGCGATCAGAGCAATAATTACCCCCAGCCAGTTGACC
>JASFGN010000585.1:0-3097 GCA_050123735.1 Desulfobacterales bacterium
TGACCGATGATTGTGCCCAAATTGTGCCCGTCAAGGTCAAATATTTCCAAGCAGTTCCAAACGAAACCAAAGGTTAGTTGAAAAAGTGAAATAGAATCAACTAATTGTGATTACGATATTTTCGTAATTCCAAAAATCTGGTCTGAAAATCCCCGTGTCGGCAGTTCGATTCTGTCCCTCGGCACCAATAACATCGATAGCTTACAGATTTATCTGTGGGTTATTTTCGTTTTTAGTCAACTGCCTTTTTGAATTGACTGCCTCCAAGCATTGGACTACATTGCTGTGATATGGATTGCCTGAGAATCGATGACATCATTAACAATCCTGATTTAGCCAGATATCTCACCACTTTTAATCCGGGACAGACCCTCTTTTTAGAAGGTGATGATACGCAAGATCTCTACGTCCTGGTGTCCGGCCAGGTTGAAATATTCAAAGGAGATCAGAAAATAAGAAATATTACAGAAGAGGGATCTTTCTTTGGAGAAGTTTCCTTTTTTTTAGGAGACCTGCGCACGGCTTCGGTGAAAGCAAAGACCCGGGTTGAAGTGATTTGTATTCCCAAAGAAGAGATCAACCTTTTTTTAAAAGAATGCCCCACGGCGGGGCCTGATATCATCCGGCATCTATCCCAGTGGCTGAATGAAGCAACTCAAATGCTTTATGGCTTAAAGCAGGTAAGCGATCAATTGCCGGACGCCGTTATCATGACCGACAGGGACGGCCGCATCCTGGTTTGGAATTCTGCAGCTGAAAGACTATATGGACGCGACTGGCCGCAAATGCGCGGCACCAACGTCGATGAAATTTACGTCAATCCGCAGGAATACAACGCTTTTTTAAAAGAGGTTCAAACCCAATATTCCACCACAGAAAAAATTTTTGATATCAAGCATCCCCGCAAAGGCATCCGTTGCATCTCGACAAGTTTTACCGTCATCTACGATGGCCACCATAATTTCCAGGGGGTTCTTTCGCTGGGGCGCGATGTCACCGCCACCAAAAAATTGGAAAAAAAATACAAGCGCGCATTTATCTGGCTTGTCTCGGCATTGGCCTTGATCGGCCTGCTGACAGCCATCATTTTTTGGGGCTATCCGTATTATTCAAAAGGCCATCAGGCCGTAGATACAAGACAAAAGGAACTCATCAATCTTCTGGCCAAAGATTATGTTCTGCTCAATTCATGGTTGACGGATCCGCTTCGCGGTCAAAAAACAGAGACCATTCATCAAGTCATGCAGCGCTTTTTTAAAATTCAGCAGATGACTGCGATTCCATATACCGGCCTGGTTTTGCTGGACACAGACAGAAAAGTGGTAGGCGCCTATTCGGCCAGGGCGGATAGCGCTGGCAGTGATATGATCGGCAGCAGTTATGCTGCCATCGATTTTCAGGGAAGTGAAGATTCACTTCACAAAGTACTCACTGTTTATCGTACCGAAAAAAATCATCCCATGGGCAAAAAAGGCACCGAGGTCGCCTTTGAACTCTATAACGACAACGCATTTAAGGGCTGGCTGATCTTTCAAATGGATATGGAAGCACTGGCGGAAACCTATGGCATTGATGAAAATAATTTAAAAAACCTCCAATTTGATAAGCCTTGAGTGATGTCCGGCTCAAAGAACCTACAATCCTGCAGCTATGAAGTTTCGCACGGAGATGACGGTGACGTGACGCTTTTCCTCCAGGGACGGATGGATGCGACTACGGCAACCGCAACCATCACCGGCATAAAATCCATTTTGCAGCCCCCCCTGCCGCCTGAGTTGACCGTCGATCTTGAAAAAGTAACCTACCTGGACGATTTTGGAGCGCTGGTCCTGGTAGAGTTAAAAAATCTGCTGGCCGGCCAAAGCAGCCAACTTCATCTCAAAAATGCCGACGAGAAGGTCAAAGAGATCCTCAAGATCCTCAAGTTCGATGCATCCGGCAAACCGCAGCCATTGATCCGCAAGCCACGCCCGAATATCTTTGTTCGCCTGGGTGAAAGCGTCCTGGGGCAGGCGACTGACTGGAATTTTACATTTGCTTTTATCGGGTCCGTCTGCTTATCCCTGGTTTATATTTGCTTGCATCCGCGGTCGCTGCGAACAGACGACACCCTGGCAGCGATGAAAAGTGTCGGCGTGGATGCCCTTCCCATTGTCGGGTTGATCAGCTTTTTGCTGGGATTGATTATGGCCTTTATGTCAGCGGTCCAATTGCAGCAGTTCGGGGCCAACATCTATGTTGCATCCCTTGTCAGTCTGGCAATGGTGCGCGAACTGGGGCCCATTATGACCGCCATCATCGTTGCGGGCAGATCGGGTTCAGCGTTTGCGGCAGAAATCGGCACCATGAAAATTTCCGATGAAGTCGATGCCCTGTTCACCATGGGATTTGAACCGACGCGGTTTTTGGTCGTTCCTAAAGTCATTGCCTCCGTTATTACGGTTCCCATCCTGGTACTGTTTTCGGATCTGTTCGCCATATTCGGTGGTCTGGTGGTCGGGGTCTTCATGTTGGATCTGACAACCAATGCGTACATCACGCAAACGCTGAAAACCCTGACCGTTTTTGATGTCTTCTGGGGATTTTTAAAAGCGGCAGTGTTTGCGCTGCTGATTGCCGGGATCGGCTGCTTGAGAGGATTTCAGGTCAGAGGCGGCGCAGCCGAGGTGGGCAAGGCAACGACATCGGCTGTGGTCAGCAGTATCTTTTTGATCATACTGGCCGATGCGGTTTTCGCCGTCATATTGCGCTACTGGAGATAAGGCAGGAGTGATGAACAGAAAAGCCGTCATTCAGGTTAGGAATCTGGTCGCCAGCTACGGTGATGACATTATCCTTGATCGGATTTCATTTGATGTTTATGAAGGTGAAATATTTGCGGTCTTAGGCGGCAGCGGTAGCGGTAAAAGCACATTGCTCAGACACCTCTTGGGGCTGGATAAGCCCGCGGCCGGTGAAATCATCATCGACGGGGATGACATTTCCAGCTGTAATGAAGATGCCTTGCAGCAGATACTCAGAAAAGTCGGTGTTCTGTACCAGAGCGCCGCGCTGTTCGGCTCTATGACGGTGGCGGAAAATGTGGCCCTGCCGATTT
>JASFGN010000586.1:0-3092 GCA_050123735.1 Desulfobacterales bacterium
TGCAGGGCATCATCCATGGTGCCGACAATCGGCAGAAAAGAATCGAATCCGGCAATTTCAAAGACCTCTTTGACGTAATCTTGCATGTCACATAACAACATTTTACCATCTTCGCGTTTCAGGGCCTTGGTGGCCTTGAGAATGACGCGTAACCCGGCGCTTGATATGTAATCGAGATCTTTAAAATCAATGATCATATTTTTAGAGCCGTCATCGATAGCCTGAAATATTTTCTTTTCAAACCCCTGGGATGTATTGGAATCAAGGCGTCCGTTAAGCTTAAAAATGTTAATTCCGCCATGGTTTTCTTCGATAATTTCCATTGACTGTCCTCCGTATGAATTAACCGGTATTGAGCATTTCAAATTTAATGATAATTGGTAAATCCTTGCGGATAAAAGGTTTTACCCCTTTTTATTTGAGAGCGCGCGAATGTAATAAATGCCAATCGCCGTCAAACAGGAGCGCTGAGCATTTTATGCCGCCATTGAATACAGGATCAGCCTTTCATCCGTTTCTTTGCAGGTTGCGAGTCCTGAATATATTTTTTGAGGGTTAAGACGTTTTTATCCTTACAACGCTGATAGCAGACTTCATCCATCAGGTTTTTGGCCAGATGGATTCCCAGGCCGCCTATTTTGCATTCTTCAATGGTGCATCCCAGATCCGGTTCTTCGACTTCAGTGGGATTAAACGGGATGCCGTCATCTTCGATACTAAACAGCAATTCATTATCCTGCAGAGAGATCGTTACGGTAATATGGTGAACTTTTTTGTCGCTATAACCGTAGGAAATGATATTGGTAAACAGTTCGTCAAGGGCCAGATTGGTTTCAAAGATAAATTTGGGAGACAGCCCGATGGATTCACCAAACCCTTCCAGCTTCTGGCACAGGGTATCCAGCTCGGACAGCTTATTTTTGAGTTTAAATGAAACTTTATTTTTGGCCATGAAGATTGACCTCTAAGGCATTAGACGCTTCAGTTGACGAAAGTACCCCATTGTAGCGCAAAATAGCTGATCTTGAAAACATTTTTTTAGCGCCCTTTAAATGAGACTGACGCCCAGGTTAACCATGCATTCACCGCACATGTCGCCGCGCCCGGCTAAAAATCGCTCCTCCCAGGAATCGATGCTTTTGGCCACGGCCTTTAAGATGCGGGGCATGATATCGGGAAATTGCTGTAAGGCTTTGCTAAATTTTTCCCGTTCAATTACCAGACAGGTGGTGTCCTCTGTGGCCCGCAGGGAAAAAAGCCTTCGTAAATCTCCCAGCAGGGTCAGGCCGCCGAGAAACTCACCCCCCTTGCAATCTCTGATATCTCTGGCGTTGCCATTGTCTTCGCGTTCCAGGCTGGCTTTGCCGTCAATGATGTAAAATGCTCGGCCATCATCTTCGTGTTGCTTGAAGATATATTCGTTTTTTTTGAACTTTTCTCTGGTGCAAAGATAAGCAAATATCTTCAATGTTTCAAGCGGCAGTCCTGAAAAAAAGTACGTTTGCCTCAAGATCTCCAGGTTTTCTTCCAGCTCGCTGGATGGATTGGCTTCACTTTTTTCCGACAAGCTCATATAGCATTCCTTTCCGGGCCATCAGTTCGTCATATGTGCCGATTTCAAGAATTTTACCGGCTTTCATGACGGCCACCTGATCATAGGTTTTAATGGTATCCAGACGGTGCACAACGGAAATAACGGTGTTCTTTTTCTTCCAGCGGGTTTCGAGCAGGTTCTGGATGCGCGCTTGTGATTTGTTGTCCAGGGCCGAGGTGGCTTCATCCATGATTAAAATATTGGGATTTTTCAGAAATACACGGGCGATCGCCAGTTTCTGCTGCTGGCCCCCGGATAATTTATCTCCTTTGGTGCCCACCTGGTAATACATTCCGATTTCAGTAATGGTTTCCAGCAAATCTTCTTCTATCAGCAGCTGGATAATGCTCTGATTAATTTTTTCCTGGGCCCGGGGATTGGCTGTTTTGGTTTTACCAAAAAAGATGTTATTCAGAATAGTTTGCGAATAAATATATTCCGACACCTTATAGGACGTAATTGCCTCGGGGTCGTCTACAGATATTTTTTCACGAAACAGGGCCCGGCCCTCTAAAATAAGATTTTCCAGAAAGGCCGGCAAGGCGACCATCTTATGAACACCCGGTACAAACCGCAATGCCAGATCCAACACCTGTTTGTGGTGTTCGGCGGACAGCTCGTGAAGTTTCCTGCGTCTTAATTTTTCCACCACGGCTTTAAAGCTATTGAGCTCTTCGGCAAGGATAGGACTTTGCTCAAAGAAGACGGCGTCCGGCGGCAGATTTCCGAGAATATCGACGGTCTGGCGGGCCAGATCAGCACCTAAACTGAGCAGCGGGCGGGTTAAATCCGCCTGTTTCAGAAATTTCAGAAAATAAGGGTTCATACACAGGTTGGTATTTTCAAACTCGGTTTTATTGGGCGTGCCGAAAATCAAGTTTTCAGCCACACTCGAATAATATAAATATTGATTCTCATCGAAAAATTCCACATAATCCGCCAGTTCTTCTCCATAGTCGCGCTGAAAGTTTTCGCGAACCCGGATAATCACATCCACCAGCTGCTGGTTTTGATCATGGGCCAGGATGGTATTCATGCCAAATCGCAAGACATCCACAAATATACCGGTTTGCTGAAGCACCGCAATGATATCATCCAGGGTCGGCAGGTCTGCTTCATTTTGACCGTCACCGTTGGCTTTGGCTCTACAGGAATACAGCAGGTTTTCCTGGATGGTTCCCTCAAAAATAAAAGGGCTCTGGGCCACAAACCCCATGTTGTTGACGATATCCTTTTTTGTTAGGTTGGAGACTTCTTTATCCCCGATTAAAACGCGGCCGCTCGTATAGCTGTAAAGTTGCCCGATACAAAGGGCCAGGGTGCTTTTGCCGCTTCCCGAAAAACCGACCAGGGCCAGATGTTCACCCGCATTCAGGGATAGGTTGATGCCATCCAGCAAACGGATGCCGCTGTCGGTTACAAAGGAAAGGTCTCTGACATCAACGCTGGGCTTCAGATCGAATGCCTCGCGGTCTTTTGGTTCAATGGCATGCTCGGG
>JASFGN010000587.1:0-3089 GCA_050123735.1 Desulfobacterales bacterium
CCCGGCCCGTCAGAACGGATGCACGATTCACATATCCCATGCCGCAGTTGAAAATACGGCCGCTGTCTTTACACGCCTCGCTACACAGTGCCACCACCAGGGGAACAACATGTTCGGGTTTCGAACGTTCGAGCAGATCCGGCGGCAAGACATCTTCGGTCAGGCGCGAAGCGGCAAGAGGTGCAACCGTATTGACTTGGATATTGTACCTGATGCCTTCCAGCTTGAGGGTATTCATCAGCCCGATCAGGGCCAGCTTGGCGGCCGAATAATTGGATTGGCCGAAATTGCCGTACAGGCCGGCGGCCGATGTGGTCATGACAATCCGTCCATAGCCGTTTTCCTTCATGGCCGCCATGGCCGGGCGCGTCACAAAATAGGCGCCGTTGAGATGAACGTCTAAAACCGCCTGCCAGTCTTCCGGGGTCATTTTTAGAAAGCTCCTGTCCCGCAGAATACCGGCATTGTTGATCAGGATATCCACCCGCCCGAAGGCATCCAGGGCCGTTCGGACGATATTTTCGCCGCCCTCAACCGTGGCGACGTCATTGTAATTGGCCACCGCCTCGGCGCCCATTTGTTTGATCTCGGCCACAACCTGATCGGCCGGCCTTTTGGAGCCCTTGCCGCTGCCATCCCTGGCTCCCCCCAGATCGTTGACCACCACTCTGGCTCCGCGCCGGGCCAGTTCCAAGGCGTAAGCGCGCCCCAAACCGGCACCGGCACCGGTGACAATCGCAACGCGGTCATCAAAGCGCAGAGCACCTGTTGCAGCCACCCCGCCGGAAACCGGAACAGCCTTCCAGAAATAATTGACAAAGCCGCGCTCCGGGTCGACCCCTTTGCGCTTAAAGGCCATTTTGACCGGCAGCCCGACTTTAAGATCGTCGAGCTCACAATCCGTAAAATCAGCCGTCAGACGCCCGCCGCCTTCGAATTGCACCATCCCGTAAATGGCCGGCGGGTCGACTGACACCGACAGCATATCGGCGGTAAAGGTTTTCACCCGGGCGGGCACGTCGGCAAATTCATAATCTACCTGACTGTGAAAAGCGCCGCAGTCGGGATTGACACAGATATCCATCTTGGGAAACTGCGCTGTGCCGCAGGCGCTACATTGACCGCCTACCAGACCCAGGATCATCTTGCTTTTGCGCCATAAAACGCTGGTGGCCGTCTGGGTCGGCGCCTCGGCCCGAATCCCCATCTCGGTTTGAATCAAATCCCTGAATTTGAGCCACTTCAGGTAATTTCTCATGGTTTTCTTGTTGGCCAGCGATCCGGCGACGCCGTCTCTGTCTGGCAGGTCCTTGATATTTTCCGTCACCTCGAAAAGCAGCGCATTGGCACCCTGCCCGAAACCCACCATAACCATCCGGTCCCCGGGCTGCGCCTGTTCCAGAGCCGAGATAAACATGATCAACGGATGGGCGGTGCCGGTTTCACCGCAGACCTCATGCATATTGTCCACCAGTGCCTCCGGAGCGGCGCCCAGTTGCCGGGCGATATTGCCGTGGTCTCTTTTAAAGACACAGGGATAGACCAGTTTATCCACATCGGCGATGGTAAGGCCCAGCTTGGCCAGCAGACCGTTGACCACCTCGGGAATGATGCGGCCGTAACCGGCATCCCGTGCCCAGCGTTCTTCCCAGACATAGTCATACTTCTTGTTCGCCCCCCGGTAATGATCGACAAATTCATGGCTGACCGAATAGGATCCTTTGTATTCAGCGATCACATCGCTATCGCCGACCATCAGCGCGGCTGCGCCGTCACCAAACCACATTTCGTAAAAATCGGCGGCCCGGGTTTCACGGCGGTCGGAAGCCGCTACCATCAGATGATGGCGCTGACCGCTGATAATGGCTTCCAGAGCTGCAATCAAAGCGGTTGTCGAGGCCTTCTGAGAAGCGGCAAAATCGGCGGTAATGAACCTATCTTTGAGATTCAACGCTGCCGAGATAATGCCGGCGTTCTGCCGGTCGGCAAACGGCAGCGTTGTGGAAGCCAGATACAGGCCATCCAGTTTTTGTTTATCCTGGCCGCGCAGGCAATCGCGGGCGGCCGCCACCGCCATCGTAATGGCATCCTCATCCCAGTTGCACATGGAGCGCTCGCCCTGGGCCACCATCATCAACGCCGGGGCAAACCAGCCCATGGCCTCAAAGATGGCCGTGCGCTCCAGTCTAAATCGCGGGATATAGGCACCGTAGGATGTGATACCGACCATATTATTGCTCCTTTGTATCAACGATTCTGCAGAACTATATTTAACCTAAAAAGTCAGCACTCTATGGGGAAACAGCCTGAAATCCGAAACTCGAAACTCGAAACAAATTGAAAATCTTAAATTCGAATGTTTAAAACAAGTTTTGAATCTGGGTCATAATGCCTGCAGCACATCACCGATCTGTTCGGTGGCGTTCCAGTACACTTTGGCGCCCTGCAGATCGGTGAGCTCTTCCCACCGGGCCATAAGCTGCTCCGGCGCAGATATGCTTTCAGCAGCGCTGACCTTCGCGCCGGGACCGGTTACAATGGCCGCCCGATTGAAACACCCCATCCCGGCGTTATAGACATGGCCGCTCACCGGACACTGCTCGGATACCAGGTAAAGCGCCAGGGGCGCCACCAGCTCCGGTTTGAGTTTGTCGATGAAATCCGGCGGCAAAATATCGGCCGTCAGTCGTGAAGCCGCCACCGGGGCGATGGTGTTGACCTTGATATCGTATTTTTCGCCTTCTAATTTCAAAGTGTTCATCAGGCCCACCAGGCCCATCTTGGCCGCCGTGTAATTGGATTGACCGAAATTGCCGTAAAGTCCTGCGGCTGAGGTTGTCAGCAGGATGCGCCCGTAACCCTTCTCCTTCATCACCTCGAAGGCCGGCCGCGAGACATAATAGGCCCCGTTTAAATGCACGTCGAGAACCGCCTGCCAGTTTTGCGGTTCCATCTTTAAAAAAGTTTTGTCCCTTAAAATGCCGGCGTTGTTGATCAGAATGTCCACCGTCCCAAAGGCATCCAGGGCCGTCCGGACGATATGTTCACCGCCCTCGACGCTGGCGACACTGTCATAGCTGGCCACCGCT
>JASFGN010000588.1:0-3084 GCA_050123735.1 Desulfobacterales bacterium
CTATCACTTTACTTTTCGGATTTCATCATCTTGGCCTTCTCTTCCTCTTCGGCCTGAATAGCCGCCAGGGCTGCCGCGGCAGCGGCCTGCCGCTGAGTTTCACTTTTTGTGTTTGCATCGTCCGGATGTTTTTCACCATCCGCCGGCGCGGTGGCCGTGGTGCCGGCCTCCGGCGGCAGGTACACGGTGACGTTGCGATGCGCAAACTCGATACCTTCTTCCTTGAACGCTTCCTGCATGAGCCGGTAAACTTCTTTGCGAATCGCAAACTGATCGCCCGGTTTGGTTTTGTATTTGACCCGCATGATCATGGCCGAGTCATCCATCTCCCGCACGCCCTGGGATTTGATAGGTTCCAGCAGTTTGGGCCCCAGCTCGGGGTTGTTCATGATGGGCTGGTAGACTTTTTTCTTGATCACCTTGCGAATCTTTTCCACGTCGGCGTCGTAGCGTACCCTAAAGTCGAGTTTCATGATGACATAGTCGCGGCTGAGGTTGGTCACCGTCTTCATGTCGCCAAACGGAATGAAATAGACCATGCCCCGCGGGTTGCGCAACCGGATGGAGCGCAATGAAATGTGCTCCACCGTTCCCTTGGTGCCGGAAACCTCCAGATAGTCGCCTACCCGGAAGGCATCGTCCATGAGGAAGAACACCCCCGAGATAATGTCTCTGACCAGGGTCTGGGCGCCGAAGCCGATCGCCAAACCGAAGACACCCGCACCGGCAATCAAAGGACCGATGTTCACCCCCAGGGACGATAAAACAATCAGACCGGCCATGACGATGATGACCACCAGCATGAACTTGCGCAGCAGCAGCAGCAGGGTGGCGATGCGCGAGCCGCCGGCACCGCCTTCTTCCTGCTCCTCATCTTCTTCCTGCGGCATCTCCTCACGCATCCGGCGCATGATGGCAGCGTTGATCAGACCCCAGGCAACGTAACAGATCAGCACAACACCCAGGATTTCTATAAGGGTTTCGACCACCTCCTCCCCGATCGGGAGATCAACGCTCCAGATATCCAAAGTCCAGAGAAACATCAACACCGCCAGGGACAGACGCAGGGCGGTGCGCAGTGGACCTTTCATGCGCTCGAGGTCCAGACGGCTGCCGGGAGCGGATTCATCCTTTAGAGTTTCGGCAGCCGGCGGCCGGGCGGCTTCAGTCTCAACATCATCTTCCGAACCTTCGGATACGGCTTCGGCTGGTGGCATTGGCTGCTCCTGGGGCTGCTCCACAATGCCGAAAGCCGCCGCCAGCATCAGGCGCAGGATCCAGTCCAGCAGGAAGTAAAGCGGTACCATCAGCAGGGTCAGGACCGCCTGGTTCGAGGCAGTTCCTAAAATCCCGGCACCGATCGCAGCCGCCAGCAGCAGTAAAACCGCAAAGATGGCAAAGTGATGCCACTTTTGCGCCAGTCGGTAGCGCAGGCTGGATTCCGGAAAACCCGAGCTGAATGTAGCGGCGGCTGTTTTGCGTCTGTGCATAATCATCCAGATGATCATGCCGGTCGCGATTAATCCGACCACCGTACCGAATTTGATCTGCGCCAGCTCGGTGGCGCCTGCCAGGCCGATCACACCTTTGGTCACATTGCCGAAGCAGATAACAAAGATCAGCGCCATGAGCCAGTAGTGCAGATACAGTGCTGCTTCGTCGCTGAATGGCAGAATCCGCAGCGCCGGGGTGCGCGGGGACAGGAAAAAGCGCAATACCAGGTAGGCGCCCTGGAAAAAGGCAATGCCTGCCAGGTAAGCGGCCAAAAGGACGCGCTGGCCGGCGGTGCGGTCCAGGAAAAGGAAAAAAAGGACCAGGGCCGCAACGATGAAGATAATGATGGCCGCTAAATCCAGCAGGGCCCGCGAGCCGAGAGATCCGATTTTGGCGATCCATCCGGAGGGCGTGCTCGATGCAATGCGGCGCCGGGCCGCCGCTGTGTAAAGCGTAAACAGCCATTCGATCAAAAGGGCGCCGGCCAAAACGGCCGCAACACTGATAATGACCCTGGCCACACTTTTGGTCCCGCGTTCTCCCCTGCCAAGAAAAGTGTATATACCCCCGGTCTGATGTAGGGCAGCACGGCCGCCGGAGCGGATATATTCGATGCGGGTTTGCAGCAAAGATGTCAGGTTTTTTATTTTATCGATCAAGCCGGCAACGCCTTTCGGTTTGGCCTCGACGGTCGTCTCCTGCTCGGCCTGCATTTTGAGCTCATTGATTAACAGGCGCCGCACCTGCTCGTCACTGAGACCGGCAACAATCTCGTCGACCTGGGTTGCGTTCAAGTCTTTTGGCAGAGAAATGGTTGCGGGGTCCCCTGAAGCTGCCTTCTTTTGATCCTTTTTGAGCAGCATTGGATTTTGGGACCAGGCTGTCGAGCCCAGGTATAGAAAAAGAAGCCCGATCCAGACGATCAGTTTCAGGTTTTTGGTAAACATTTGAGGTGTCCTTTCATGTTTTTACCATGGTCGGATTTTAAAATGATACGGCCCTGTCAGTTGTGAATCCGCTCCAGAATTCCGACGAGAATAAAGACAGATGGGGCCTATACGTATCCGGCGAATCACACCCTGATGCATAGCATAAAGCATCGATTACAATCCACAGGTAAGTGGATGGGTTGGATAGGTTTTGCTAAAATTCAAACGTTTTAAAATTACATGTATCAAATAAAGATGGCAAGAAATTTTAGCGCCTTACAACAATCTTCCTTGTTGCAGTCGAAGTTGGAGGCCAGCCAAGGCACTGAGACTAACGCCGGGAAGCTTTTTGGTCTTTTAAGATGACACTTCATCTGATCGGTCTTTTGAGGCCTCACCATCGCTTTTGCTTTCCCCTGTAGATACTTTGTCCGGTACCGGCGCTTCCACAAAGGGGTGCAGCAGGGCCTGGAATCCGTTTGCAGCATTCAAACCGCGAACATTTCGCAGGATTCGAATTAACTGACGCACCGGTATCTCTTCCGGTTCCTGGACAAAATTCAGGAGCTGCAGGCTGCAAAGTCTCAAGACGGTGGATGCTACAAACACCAACCGCAGGGGGGTGATCGCCGGGTGCAGAAGCTGCAAATCAACGGTTCCA
>JASFGN010000589.1:0-3079 GCA_050123735.1 Desulfobacterales bacterium
CATAAACGGGTCGGCACCTGTCAGGTCTCCTACGAAGACGCCGATCGGGTTGTCGGTGAAATGCTCGCTGTGATCAACACCTCTTAATTCTCATCGGTATTGCTGATTTCCATAAACACAGGATTAGCCCAAACTGTACCAGCAAAAAAAGAGTGCCTAAAGTGCCTGAAATGAGCTAAAATGCCTAAAGTTATGGTGTCGCTCTGCTCCATCTTTATGTTAAAATTGCTTCCATGATCATTAGCACCCACCAGCCCTATTTCATTCCCTATCCGGGCTTTTTTTACAAAGCCCGCCAATCCGATACGTTTGTTATTCTGGATAGCGTGCAATTCCCGCAGGGCACCACCTGGATCAGCCGCAATCGCCTGAAAAATGGTCAGGGAACCCTGTGGCTGACCGTTCCGGTCTGGAAAAAAGGATTGGGTCTGCAGCGCATCTGTGACGTCAGGATCTGCCATGCATTCGGCTGGGTCGCCAAACATCTGGCCAGTCTGAAATCCGCTTACGCCCGCGCACCTTACGTTGCCGAGCATATGCCCTTTATCGAAAACACCTACCTGGCTCGTTTTGAAAAACTCATCGATCTGAACATGGCCTTTATCCATTATCTATTCCGCCAGCTGAATATTGATACGGAGATCAAATTGTTGTCGGAACTCGGCATTCGAACAACCGGCAATCAGCTGCTGGTTGACATCTGCCGGCAATTGGGGGCTTCCGGCTATCTGGCGCAAGCGCCGGCTGTAAAATATCTGGATAGCGCCCTGTTTCAAAAAGCAGGCCTCCAGATTCAGTTCATCAAACCACCGGACTGGATTTATCCGCAATTGTGGGGCCCCTTTATTGCCAACCTGTCGGTCCTGGATATGCTCTTCAACTGCGGCCCAAAAGCAAAGGACATAATTTGAAATTGACCGTTTCAAATTCAAAACGCTCATTTCAAGCTTCGCTTGGATTGAGCGATTGTCGAGGTTGCCGTAGCTACACGGAAAATGTCGTTTCGCTATAGTTTTCTATGCGAAGCGGCATTTGACACAGTAGATACGGTAAGATCGGCAAGCCCGCAGGGTTTTAAATTAAAAATTAAGATAGATAAAAAACCTTTCAAAGAATATTATTCATTTTTTAATTTAAAACGCTCATTTCAAGCGTTATTGTGTGCTGAAAGCCCTTAGAAAATGCGGCAGGAATGTTTCCATCCCCGCATGGGGCGGGGGCTGTTTGGGGATCAGGCCGGGGGTGTACCCGTTTTTCTCGAACGGTTCAAAAAACTGTTGATTACGGCTAATCACATGAACCGGAACCGACCAGGTGCTGTCGGGCCCGGTTATCTGCACATTGGGCTGGTGATCTCCCATGATGATGATCAAGGTATGATCATCCACGTACTGTGCGATAAAGTTTTTAATCACCGTCATCTCATAAATAATCGCTGAGACGTAAGCTTCAGCCACATTTGTCAGATCCGGCCAGACCACCGGAAATGTAACGGTTTCTTTTTGATGATAGATACTGCCATCGCCGATTTGGGACCAGTCTGTCAGATAAGGCGGTTGACGGTTGAATGGGGCATGGCTGCTGATCAGGACGAACTCGATAAATAAAGGTTGCTTGCGGGGCAGGATTTCCTGTCGATAAATATATTCAAGGACGTATTGATCGGGCATCGGTGACCAACCAAATCGGGGCCCCTGGTATTGAAAATCCCGTGCGTCATAATGCTTTTGATAACCAAAAAAATTACCCTGAGGCCAGGGTATTTCATTGGCCGGCATAACGCTGATGGTACGGTATCCGGCCTGTTTGAATAGGGCTGCAATGGTGGTGGCATCCGAGGTGATCAGCAGATCATAAACCAGCTGGTCGGTAAGATTGACACCGCTGGCAATGGTGCCATGGGCCAACCAGGAGCTGCCCCCGAAAGCCGGTGATTTAAAAAAACCGGAGCGCGCCGCAAATCCCCGATCGGCTAACTCCTGCTCAAGCCGGATCAGCGCCGGCAAAATAAGGGACCGGTGGCGGTCTTTGTCAAATACGGTCTGTCCGTAGGATTCGATAAAAATGATATATACATCTGATCCCCCGAGTCTGTCTAGAGACGACGGTGTTTGATCAAGTTGTGCAGCTGTTTGGTGAATGGCCTTCATGTTTTGGCTTCGATAGCCACGAACATGCAGAATGAAATCGATTTCCTGGGCAATTCGGTGTGAAAATCCGGGAGTGAAGACCGGCAATGGGCGTAAGCGACCGGCGCTGTTGAACAATACCAATGCTGTCAGAACGGCAGCGATCGAGGCGACGATGACAAGCGTCTTTGGCCGGCGTGCGAGCGCTTGATGGATGGCTTTGACAGACCACCAGGTGCCTGCGGTGATGGCGGCCATCAGCAAAATACCCGCGGCACTATAGAGCCAGAAGGTTTCGGGCGGCATGGTTTTATTCAGCAACCGGATCAAAACCGGCAGAAATTGTGCATCGATGTAAAGATTAAACGGGCGGAAAAAATACATGGGCACCAGCTCATCTGCGCTGCGAAACAACCGCAAAAAGACGACGATCAGCGTCAGCACCCAAAATAGACCGCGGTTAAATCGCCATTTCAACACGGCGGCGATACAAAGGGCGGCGACGATAAACAACGCTTCGGGTGAAATCAGCAGCAGCGACCATAGCGATTCCTGCGGGGCGGGATACCGCATGTTGAGCAGTATATTTAAAAAACTCCAGGCCAGCGCCACTCCGATGACGGGCTTAATCCTGGAAATTGACGAGGGAAAAATCAGCATCTGATTTGATTGGGTTTCCCAAACCGGGCGCTTTGCACCCGGTTTCACCCGCAACGATCGGGGCACTGAGTGCTCCTGATTTTTTCCGCCCTTGGCGGTAAAATCCACGCCACCCGCTGTGCGGGAGGTCGTTGACTCTGGCCGGTTCATATCGAGTCCATCAGCGGGTTGGGGGTCTGTGACTGTTTGGGTAAATGAGTCAAAAAATAATGGATGGCATCCACGGTATGACTCCAGCCGGGTCTTGCAAGTGCCGTTTGCCGAGCGGCCTCACTGAGACGGATCAGTTG
>JASFGN010000590.1:0-3075 GCA_050123735.1 Desulfobacterales bacterium
AGACGGCGCTTTTTTGCTCAGCCAGCCGATTTCACCTCGCATCTTCAACATCGTTACAGAAACCAAGCAGAAGTTGGGCCTCGAGGGCGAATATGAAGTTTTTTGCCTGAATTCGAACAGCATCAACGCTTTTGCCTATGTTCAACCGGCTGAAGAGAAAAACTTCTTCATTATCGGCATCACCTCTGCGGCCCTGGAAGAGTTGGAGGATCGGGAAATCCAATTTATTCTCGGACACGAACTCGGGCATTTTTTGTTCGAGCACAATCGCATGAACTATCTTATAAACCCCAACCCGGGCAGCCAGGGCGTTACCCTGCTGCCCAGTATGGGGGAAAATATTTTCTTAAGATGGCGCAAAAAATGTGAAATCAGCACCGATCGCATCGGGCTGATAGCCTGTGGTGATTTTGAAAATGCCGCAAGGGCCATGTTGAAAACGGCCTACGGCCTCACCGGAAAAAATCTAAATTTAGACGTGGATTCACTGCTGCAACAAATAGATGCGCTCAAAGAGGAACCCCAGGCACTTGAAGTAAACTATCGCTCCCACCCGTTGATGCCGCTGCGTCTGAAAGTCATGCAGATGTTTGCCGAATCGCCGATTTTTGCCCAGGTCGTCAACGGCAAATCGGATTTCTCCGAAAAGGAATTAAACGACCTTGAAGATCGCACGGATCAGTGGGTCAACTGGATTAAACGCTATCCGCGCCGCCCGCTGGAGCTGGCGGCCATGAAATTGGTGACGGCTGCCGGCCTCAAGCTCGTCATGACCGAAGCCGTCATCATGGACGAGGAAATCAAAATCATCATTCAAATATTGCATAAGTATTTTACCGACGAGCCCGGCGATGCTATCCATGAGATCATGCAGGATACCGCTAATATCGACAACATTATCCAAACGAATGTTAAAAAAATATCAGAAAAGGGCGACGACCGGCATAAAACGTTCGTGCTGTCGCGGCTGGCCGATATTGCCATCGCCGATGGAAAATTGGCCAAACCCGAAGCCGGCATCATTTTTGATATTGCCAAGGACTTTGGCATTCAGGAAAAAGCGGCCTATTCCATTGTAGTGGGCGGCATGAGTTCGGTGGGTCTGAATATCGATTGGAAAATGAATAGCCTGGTGCGTGAAATCAAAGCACAGCTGCAGAAGAAATACATGACCTAGGCTCTCAGAGGACAGAAGACCCGGCTTCGCTTAAAAGCTTAGGTCTTCGTCAAGACTTCGCCGGGACATGATGGCGCGGCAGCCGAACCCGGACATTCGCAGACGACCAAAAACAAAACATTCCGCAATCGGAACGTTTTCTTGACAACCATTATAAGAGCAGAATGCGGTTTCTGAAAACAGTATCTTGCTTTTTAGGCAGCGATCTTGCCGAATTTACTGCGGTAGGCGGCTTCTATACGGGCAGTGGGTATGCGGCCGTTATTGAAGCATTTCTGGCATAGCGTGTAGTAAAGAACAGGCGCTTTGTCTTCCCGTTTTGGAGCTTCGGACGGCTGTTCCGGTGTATAGCTGCCCAGAACATACATATAGGGATCCCCGCAGACGATGCAAGGCTCATCGCGAAGATCATTGAAAAGCTTTTCTTCCGCTTCAGAAAGCATCTCGTCGGTCATTATGACCCCCTTCATCTTTTTAAGGGTAATTCCGGTTGACGATAATTAAGGTATGACGAACAAAGTTTGCGATGCGAACATTGCTTGCAAATGGCGATATGTTTTTTATTATTGGCTTTGCTTTTGGGACAGGAAATGTAACTCATAATCTTTTTTGACCCTCGTTATGAATTTTTTAATTAATTGTCTTAAAGAATTGCCGCAGCCACGTGATTTTATTTACTATATAACAATATATAGGGAATTGTCAAATCAATAATACCATATATAGTATATTTATTATCCAGGCAGGGGAGATAATTGATTCAGACGGGTTAAGAAGATACATCCGTACCGTAAAAATAAGCCAAAAGGAAATACGCATGAAAATATCTGCAGCCGACCGTAACGATCTCAAATACGCAAAAACGCTTCTTGAAAACCCAAGCCTGGCGGCTCGAATTTCGAACCTTTTAGGAACGCCGATCGAGAAAGGTTTCGGGTATCTGCCGGCTAAATGGAAAGGCCTGGTTCAGGCTGTGACCGAAAAATCGCTGAAACAAGCGCTAAGTTTTGCCGTGCACACCATGAACGCCAAAAAGAAGCCCACGTCTTCGAACAAAGCGCACAAGCTGCTCGTCATGGCCACCGGGGCCGGCGGTGGTTCTTTTGGCCTGCCGGCATTAGCGGTCGAACTGCCGCTGACCACCTCCATTATGCTGCGATCGATCGCCGACATCGCCCGCAGTGAGGGCGAACCCATCAGCCAGCTGGAGACAAAGCTGGCCTGTTTGGAAGTGTTTGCCCTGGGCGGATCCGCAAAAAGCGACGACGGTACCGAAACCGGCTACTTTTTTGTGCGCGCAACTCTGGCGCGCACCATCTCTGAAGCCGCCCAGTACATTGCTGAAAAAGGCATTGCCAAAGAAGGCGCTCCGGTGCTCGTGCGGCTGATCACCGTTCTGGCATCGCGCTTCGGGGTGATCGTTTCGGAAAAGGTGGCCGCCCAGGCGATTCCGCTGATCGGGGCCGCCGGGGGCGCCCTGATCAATACGATCTTCATCGACCATTTTCAAAATATGGCCCGCGGCCACTTCATCATCCGCAGACTCGAAAGACAGTACGGCAAAGAGCTCATCCGCCAGGAATATGATCAATTGGAGATATGAAGATAACAGGTAGCTGATAGGTCAAAGCTCAAAGCTGATGGCTCCGAGTCGATAATCAGAATGCATTGAACAAATGAATTTTCCATCCACAGATTAACACAGATCAAACAAAAAAATCATGTTTTTGATAGGGACGTTCTTAACTTATAAACTTATTGGTCAACCGAGCAGAATCCGGTTGGGCGCAAGGCGTTAATGATTAAAAACGCCAGAAACTTATAATTTAATGGGCGTCCCCGTACTTAAAAGCATCGGTTAAACAGTTAAACAATCAATGGATCTTATCCTGATTTGA
>JASFGN010000591.1:0-3068 GCA_050123735.1 Desulfobacterales bacterium
TTATGTGCCGGCGCCATCGGCTATCGGTCTTTGCAGCTCAGTGGCATTAGAGACCAGCAGAACCTGGGGTTGACCGGATTCGGCGCTTCGGCACATCTGGTGTTGAAAATGGTGCGGCACAAATATCCGAATACGAAGGTATTTGTTTTTGCGAGAAGCAAACAGGAACGAGAGTTTGCACGCCAGTTGGGCGCAGCCTGGGCAGGTGATACGGCTGTTCAACCTCCTGAAATGCTGAATGCAATCATTGATACCACACCGGCCTGGAAACCGATCGTCAAAGCCTTGAAATGTCTGAAGCCGGCCGGGCGGCTGGTCATCAATGCCATTCGCAAAGAGGAAAGCGACAAAGAAGCACTGTTAACACTTGATTATGAGGAGCACCTCTGGCAGGAAAAGGAAATCAAAAGTGTGGCCAACGTGGCCCGCGCCGATGTCAGTGATTTTTTGTCGCTGGCCGCGGACATTCCGATCCAACCGGAAGTACAGGAATTTAAGCTGCAGGATGCCAATCGCGCCCTGGTTGAATTAAAGCAACGCAACATCAGAGGCGCCAAGGTACTTAAAATAAATTAAATATGGAGGAAGCAAGCATGTATAACAAAACGGTCATGGACCACTTCCGCAATCCACGCAATGTCGGTGTCATTGAAGATGCCGACGGTGTCGGTGAAGTCGGCAATCCCCTTTGCGGTGACATGATGACGATTTATCTAAAGATCAAGGATGAACAAATTGAAGACATAAAATTTCAAACTTTTGGCTGCGGCTCTGCCATTGCCGTATCGAGCATGATCACCGAAATCGCCAAGGGAAAAAGCCTGGCGGAAGCCAAGAAACTGACAAACAAAGATGTCGCGGCGGCGCTGGAGGGTTTGCCCAAAAATAAGCTGCATTGCTCAAATCTGGGAGCCGATGCGTTGCAGTTGGCCATCCAGGATTACGAGGATAGAAAGGCCGGTGTCAAGCGTCCACAGCCGATCCGCAAAGAAAAACATGAACATTCGCACGGGCAAAAATGTTACTGTCCCTATTGTGATATCGAAATTCTGCCGGACACCACATTTTGTGATGCCTGTCAATCCAGTTTGGAAGAAGAACATTAAATCGGAAGCCATTCAGCAAGGTAGGCGATTATGAAAGTCATCAATCTGGACCACATCTCGGCCAAACCATTATTACCCGAAGTTAAAAAAGCCATGATTGAAGCCATCGAAAGGGATTATCATAATCCCTCCAGTCAGCATAAATCCGGTGAGGAAGCCGCGGCTCAGCTGCAGAATGCTCGCGAAGCTGCGGCCCGACTGCTCAATTGCAAGACCCCCAAGGAAATTGTGTTTACCTCCGGTGGAACCGAGTCGGTCAACCATGCCATCAAAGGCGTGGCCATGGCCAATGAAGACAGGGGCAAGCACATTATTACCTCCAATATCGAGCACAACGCGGTCATTCGCAGTTTGCGTCGCCTCAAGTCTGCCGGATTCACCGTCACCTCTCTTGCGGTTGATTCCGAGGGGCGTGTCAAGCCGAAGGATGTGGCCAATGCCATTACCAAAGAGACCATTCTGGTATCGGTGATGCACAGCAACAACGAAACGGGTACGATTCAGCCCATTGAAGAGATCGGCAAGATTACGCGTGAAAAAAGGGTGATCTTCCACAGCGATGCGGTGGATTCGGTTGGTGTGCTTCCGATGGATGTTCAAGCGCTGGGGGTGGATTTACTCAGCTTTGCCGCCAATACTTTTTACGGCCCGACCGGTGTCGGCGGTCTTTATGTTCGCCGCGGCACGCGTATATTTCCGCTCTTGGATGGCGGTGTTCAGGAGAATAATAAGCGCGCCGGTGCTGAGAACCTGGTGGGCATCATCGGTGCCGGTAAAGCAGCAGAGCTTGCCGTGCGGGACATGGACCAGCGATTAGCGCACCTGCGTGCGCTCAAAAACCGGCTTATAACTGAATTCCCCAAATACATCGATGAATATATCATCAATACCCATCCGGAATACAGCTTGCCCAATCTGGTGTCGATTTCAATCAAATATATTGAGGGGGAAAGTGTGATGCTGATGCTCGACGATGCAAATATCGCTGTCTCGACGCGTTCAGCCTGTGCAACCGGTTCGTTGCGCGCATCACATGTCTTGCTCTCCCTCGGGCTCAGTCATGCCGATGCACAGGGAACACTGGTCATCTCATTTGGAATCGATAACACGGAAGCAGACATTGATACTTTTCTAAAGGCGCTTAAAGAAGTGGTCACGACCCTGCGCGACATTTCCCCCCTGTATCAGAAAGCGTCCAAATGATAACCATAAGCTGATCTAAAAAATGCTCACTTCCAGTGAGAAAATCGATTCGTGCTATCTTCTGGAAAGGTTTTAATTTCTAGAGGTCATCCATAGCCAAGACCTCAATATTATGCGTCGCCCAGCATCAGGCTCTCAAAATAGGTATCGATAATCTGCGCATGCCTGCTAAATTTGCTTTTGAGCAGCTCTTTAAACTGACGGTAACCGGGCTCGGCCAGCAAATGATCAATTTCATGCGCCTTTTTGCCGAGCTGCCGGCAGTACTTGTCCGTTACGGTCTGGGGCGCTGTGCCTCTGTTGTTTGCCACCCGGTTGGTTGCTTCAGTTCGCGAATGACCATTGATTTCGATCTCATAGATGACTTCCAGAATCTGCGACAGGGATTTGGGAGTGCCCTCGACGGTTATGGAGGGGATACGGGGCGCACACTCTTTTTCGGCGGGTTGGGTGCTAGTGCCGAGCAACAAACGGCGTAGGACTGAATTGGGTGTGTCGATGAAGGGCTCGGCATGCTTTTGCAAATAATGCCAGACGGTTTCGTCAACTTCAATTGGAAACATTTTCATCATCCGACCCTCTTTATCTAGTCTTATTATTCAATTACATGCGATATCCAGCCGTATGTCAAGTGGAATCTGATCTTAGATGCTGCCCGCCCTAGTATTCGAAGCCGGCATGATATGAATTTCATCGGCTCCTCATATCATCCCAACAAATAAATAAAATATACTAGCTCTTCTAGCGCATATCAAGATC
>JASFGN010000592.1:0-3064 GCA_050123735.1 Desulfobacterales bacterium
CCTCATGCATCTTAACACTAACTATAGCATTCATATGGAATACTCTATTGTGTATAGGCCTCAAATAATTATGCTAATATTGTACCCCGAATGGGTTTTGTAAACAGTTGCAAGGATAAATCGAAGAGCAAAAAAATGTCTAAAAAAAGGCCGTTCGAGCAATCAAACGGCCTCTTTGTCTTGAATAACCATTTTTGGTTTCCACCTCGAAGCGCACGAAGGACCCAAAGAACAATATTATTTTTTTAATCTTTGTGCCTCCCACGGCCGCCATCGCAACCCGCCCGCCTCGCCTTGTGGTCTCGCATGGCGGGCGTGGACCGCTCAGGCGAGGCAGGCGGGTTTGTGTTCTTCAGGGTGAATATTTCACATGATCAAACTCTTGTGCAGTTAGTCACCCGCTTCGTGTTTTCTTATAGACCTTTGCAGAATTTATTCGGCGGCTGCCGGTTCTTCAGCCGGCGGTTCCGGGCACACACTGGTTGGATCAGCCATCAGCGCCAGATCCTTATAGCGCGCGTTAAACTGTTCTTCCAGTTCGGCATGCAATCTATCAGCTTCTTCCGGAAAGCTTCGCTTCAGGGATGCAAACCGGATCTCCCCTTCCAGGAATTTGCGCAGGCTGCCGTCGGGTTTTTTGGAATCCAGGATAAACGGATTTTCGCCCTGGGCTTTTAGTGTCGGATTGTAGCGATATAACGGCCAGTAACCGGATTGAACCGCCAGTTTTTCTTCCTCCTGGCTCTTGCCCATGCCGGCCAGGATCCCCTGATTGATACAAGGCGAGTAGGCCAGGATAATGGAAGGCCCGTCATAGCTTTCGGCTTCTATGATGGCCTTCATCATCTGCTGCTTGCTGGCGCCCATGGCCACGCTGGCCACGTATATATAGCCGTAAGACATCATCATCTGCCCCATGTCCTTTTTGGGCGTCTTTTTGCCGGAGGCGGCAAATTTGGCAACCGATCCGGTGGGTGTGGCCTTTGAGGATTGTCCCCCGGTGTTGGAATAGACTTCGGTGTCCATCACCAGGATATTGATATCTTCGCCGGTTGCCAGGACATGATCGATCCCGCCGAAGCCGATATCATAGGCGGCGCCGTCGCCGGCGAACACCCAGTAGGACTTTTTGGTAAACAGTCGGGCGTATTCGCTAATTTCAGCCAGAAGTTTATTACCGTTTTGCTGACTGAGCATCGCTTTGAGCTGATCGCCGTATTTCCTGGAGCCATCCGCGTCTTTAAAATTATCCAGCCAGCCCTGCATGGCATCTTTAATTTCCTGGGAAACGTCAGTCTTTAAGACATTCTGCATCAAATCGGCTGCTTTTTTGCGTTGCTGCAGAGCACCTAAAAACATGCCGTAGGTAAACTCGGCCGGGTCTTCGAACAGGGAATTGCCCCAGGTTGGACCGAAGCCGTCCTTGTTGACGCAATAGGGAATCGCCGGCGCCGAACCGCCCCAGATCGAGCTGCAGCCGGTGGCATTGCCGATCACCATGCGCTCGCCGAACAGCTGGGTCAACAGTTTGGCATAAGGCGTCTCCCCGCAGCCGGCACAGGCCCCTGAAAACTCAAGCAGCGGCTGACAGAATTGGCTGCCCTTAACCGTATTGCGGCTGACCACATCATCACGTACCGGCAGCTCCACGCTGAATTCATGAAACGGCACCTGCAGCGGTGTCTGGGTCTCCAGCGGTTTCATCACGAGGGCTTTTTTCTTGGCCGGGCAAATATCGGCACAGTTACCGCACCCCATGCAATCGAGGGTATCAACCTGTATCCTGAAATAGTACTCTTTAAGATCCTTGCCCACCGCATTTTTGGCTTCATAGCCATCCGGGGCTTCGGCCAGCTCTGCTTCGGTCAACAGCACCGGGCGAATGCTGGCATGGGGGCAAACCATAGCGCACTGATTGCACTGGATGCAGTTTTCCATAATCCATTCCGGCACATTGATGGCCACGCCCCGTTCCTCGTACTTGGACGTGTCCACCGGAAAAATACCGTCCGGCTGGAAGACGCTGACCGGTAATTTGTCGCCCTGCTGGGCCAGAATCGGCCGCATCACATTTTTGACAAAATCCGGCTCATCCCTCTTGGCTTCGGATGTATCGGTGCCCTGGGCCCACGATTCGGGATATTCGATTTTCACCAGGTTATCCAGTGTCTGATCCACGGCGGCGAAGTTCATATCCACGATTTTCTGGCTCTTTTTTCCAAACAGCTTTTTGATCTGATCTTTAAGATAGGCGATGGCATCATCAACCGGGATCACGTTGGCCAGCTTGAAAAAGGCTGTTTGCATGATCATGTTGATGCGGCCGCCAAGGCCTACTTCACGGGCAATGGCTTCCGCATTGATATTGTAGAATTTGAGCTTTTTGGCCGCGATGGTACGGCGCATTTCAGCCGGCAACTTAACCTCCATCTCCTCGGTCGACCAATGTGAATTCAGGACAAAGGTTCCGCCCTCCTTGATCCCTTCGAGGACATCGTAGATATCCACATAGTTGGCCTTGTGACAGGCAATGTAATCGGCGGTATCAATCAGGTAGGTGGATTGAATGGGGTTGTGCCCGAATCGCAAATGCGAAATGGTCACCCCGCCGGATTTTTTGGAATCATAAGAAAAATACGCCTGGGCGTACATATCCGTGTTATCGCCGATAATTTTGATGGCGCTTTTGTTGGCGCCCACCGTTCCATCGGCGCCGATACCCCAAAATTTGCATTGCACGGTGCCTTCCGGAGTCACATCCAATGATTCTCCCACTTCAAGAGAAGTATTTGTCAAATCGTCACGAATGCCCACCGTAAAGTGGTTCTTGGGTTTGTTTGATTTCATGTTCTCATAAACCGCCAGTACCATGGCCGGATTAAATTCTTTGGATCCCAAACCATAGCGGCCGCCGATGATTTTAAGCGTTTGGGCATGCTCCAGATAAGCAGTGCAAACATCCTGATACAGCGGCTCGCCCAGCGCACCGGGCTCTTTTGTGCGATCCAGCACGGTGATGATCTTGGCGCTTTGCGGAATGGCGCCAAACAGGTGTTCGGTTGAA
>JASFGN010000593.1:0-3058 GCA_050123735.1 Desulfobacterales bacterium
GCGTAAACACCCAGCCGGGACGTCTGGCCAGCAGCAGCAGAACCTGAAATTCGGTGTAGGTTAAATCAATCGGCTCCCCTTTGGCCGCTACGCTGCGCCGGCCCGGATTGATTTCCATATCGTAAATTTTGACGATCGCCATTTCATCTTGCGGTTCTTCCTTGTGGCGGCGGAGTGCAGCGCGCACCCGGGCGATCATGACCTTCGGGCTGAAAGGCTTGGTAATATAGTCGTCCGCACCCAGCTCCAGACCGGTGACAATGTCGGCCTCTTCGCCTTTGGCGGTCAACATGATAATCGGAATGCTGCGCAGTCTGGAATCACTCTTGAGCGTTTTGGTAAATGCCAGTCCGTCCATGCCCGGCAGCATCAGATCCAGTACAATCAAATCAAAGGGATCTGAACGGACCTTGCGAAGGGCGTCTTCGCCCGACAGCGTTCCGGTAACGTGGTACCCCTCGCGCGACAGGTTATAGCGCACAAGCTCAAGGATATCCGCTTCATCTTCGACGACCAATATTTTTTCCTTTGCCATTGTTTAACTCCAGTGTTGATATGGGGTCAATTGTTGAATGCTAACACAATTTTAACAATTGTCTCTGACCAAGGAAAATATTAAAGTTTTGTTATCATAAAGTTAAATCATTGTTAAATAATTATTAGAACCTGTTTTAAAAATGCGTCTAAGGGCCCAGGGCTGTGTTGTCCCGCAAATTTAAACATGAATTTATCGCGGCAAGATGCGACTCGACTGAGCTCGTCGAAGTCCGCTCCCACAAAGTATTTCAGAAATTAATATTTTCAATGATTTTTGCTTACCATAGCGGTTGTCGAAAATTTGTTCCGATAATTTGTCATTGCGAGCCTGCGACGAGCTCAGCCGAGTCGGAGCATGGCGACGAAGCAATCTAATCCGGTTTGGTGTATCATGATGCTTTCGATGAGATTGCTTCGCTTTGCTCGCAATGACGCCTGAAAGACGCGCCAAGTCAATCGGAACATATTTTTGGTAATTCGTTTGGTTGCAGTGGGAGTGGCTTTTAGCCACGATTTAATGTGTGAGCAGCATTATAGAACTTGACAATAGGGTGGAAAAAGCTTATATGAATACTTGTTCATATATTCAAGGAATTGAAATGAGCCCAGCAAAAGCAAAATGTTTTGACGGGGAAGACTGCCAGATCCGGGTGATTCACCTGGACCGGGTCGAGCAGGCGCGCAGAGACGCCGTTTCGGAAAAAGAGATAGAACGCCTGTCGTCGATTTATAAGATCCTGGGAGATCCCAGTCGTCTCAAGATCGTCATGGCGCTTAAAAACGTGGAAATGTGCGTCTGTGACCTGGCTGCATTCCTGGGGCTGACCGAGTCGGCCGTGTCGCATCAACTGCGGCGTTTTCGAGATCTGGCCCTGGTGAAAAGCCGGCGGGAGGGTCAGGTGATCTATTATTCTCTGGATGATGAGCATGTGGCCGAGCTGTTGAATATTGGGTTGGAGCACGTGGCCGAATAAAGGTTCTATGTCACAAGTGTATCGTCAGTGGTTTCTCAAAGCTACTGGGTGATATGAACAGGAGCACTGGAGAGATGGAGTATTGGAGTATTGCAAGCAGAAATTCAATTTTTAACCATTACTCCAACACTCCACTACTCCAATTTTAACTGAACTGAGGAAATGCTATTGATCTTTATAATCGAAATTTTGCTGGCGACGTGGAATTTGCTGGTTGACGCTTCGGTTTACATACTGTTCGGATTGTTGGTGGCCGGGCTTTTACGGGTTTTTTTAAACCCCGGCTCGATCGCCACGCACCTGGGACAGGGTCGTTTTAAATCCGTTTTGAAGGCCGCTTTTTTGGGCATCCCCATCCCGTTGTGATCGTGCGGCGTGCTGCCCGCAGCCGTGTCGCTGCGCAAACAGGGCGCCAGCAATGGCGCCACCACCGCATTTTTGATTTCAACTCCCGAATCCGGGGTGGATTCGATATCGATTACATATGCGCTGCTGGACCCGATCATGACCGTCGCGCGCCCGGTAGCGGCCTTTGTCACCGCGGCGGTTGCCGGTATTACCGAAAACCTTTTTGGTTCAAACAGCGAAACAAAACGGATAGCTCCGGATCTGAGCTGTCCGGTGGATGGCTGCTGTGACGGTGAAACCTGCGCGCCGGAAGAGCATCGGAACCACCATACCTTCGGGGAGAAGCTAAGCGCCGGTATGCGTTTTGCCGTTGATGATCTCTGGGATGACCTGGCCGGCTGGTTTCTGATCGGCATGTTACTGGCCGGGTTGATTACGGTGCTGATCCCGCCGGATATGTTCAGCGAATACCTGGGTGCCGGACTGCCCGCCATGCTGATCATGCTGGTGGTTGGAATACCGCTGTATATCTGTGCTACAGCCTCCACGCCCATTGCTGCGGCCCTGATTCTAAAAGGGGTCAGCCCGGGTGCCGCCCTGGTATTTCTATTAGCCGGGCCGGCGACCAATTTAGCCTCTTTGACGGTTTTGACCGGGGTGCTCGGTAAGCGGGCCACCGCAATTTACCTGACATCCATTGCGGTTTGCGCGGTTTTAATCGGCTTGATCGTTGATCAGGTGTATGCATCTTTGGGTATTTCAGCCCAGGCCGTGGTGGGGCAGGCATCGGAAATTGTGCCGCATTGGGCCGGGGTTATCGGTGCCCTGGCGATTCTGGCAATGTCCGTTAGACCCGTCTGGAACGGGCTGCGGAAACGCTTCAAACCGGCAGGGACGCCGGAAGAAACCTTGGCTGAATCTGAAGAAACGCCGTCCGAATCGATGCCGATGGCAACCGATTGCTGCCCCAACTGCGATTGTTCATCTGACTCCCGCCGCTAATTGAAGGACAGAAGCCAGATATCAGAGGACAGAAAACAGATCGAGCGACACATTTGTCATTATTTGACTTTGGCCACCACTAACCGCTGAACTTTAAATCATCGATTTTTTTTTAAACGCTTTAAAGAAAAATTAAATTCGTGTTATTAGATGTTAATAATACTTCCCATTAATTTTCATTCAAGATTCAGTTTGAA
>JASFGN010000594.1:0-3058 GCA_050123735.1 Desulfobacterales bacterium
ATTGTTATTGGTTATCTGTTATTGGAATTGATGAAACGCCTTTGTTTTTTACAAATCTTATATGGCAATTCGTGTGCCAAAATCGATTCTATGAACCAGAAAACTCTTAACCTTATGATTTTAATGCCTTTATTTTTTAGGAGTGATTATTTAGTGTTCATCAATTTTCAATCTTGCCGGTTGATTAAAGCCAAATAATGGATACTATGTATCCAGTCTGGTTTGAAGGATTGGGTATTTTGTAAACAATTAAAAAGCCTTCCGGCTTTTTAATTTTGCTCTAAAATTCGCCATGTTTGACAGCTCAAAAAATTTGAAAATCTGGACCGGGATACCGCCCTGGATATTAATGGGGGCCGTAGCCGTTCTGCTGCCATTGGTGATATTCATTACCGTTGAGAACATCAACAGGCAGAAAGAAAAAAGCATTCATTTATTGCTGGAAAAGGGGGCGGCTTTAATCCGATCATTTGAAGCCGGCACCCGCACCGGAATGATGGGCCGCCAGTGGGGCGCATTTCAACTTCAGCAACTGCTGGCCGAGACGGCCCAGCAACCCGATATCGTTTATCTCATCGTCGCCGATGAAAACGGCAAGGCCATTGCCCACAGTAATCCGGAGCAAATCGGCCGCATCTATGGCACCGGTTTGGACCTGAAACGAATTTCCAACGCTAAAAACCTGCAGTGGCGTCAAATCTCCGGGCCTGATGGTCAAAACGTATTTGAGGTGTATCGCAAATTTATACCGACCGGGCCGCCCCGTGGAATGGGAATGATGCGACGCCATCATGGAATGATGGGCCGGCAACGGGAACCTGATGGGCCGGAAAATGAAAACATCGCGGGATCGGCTCAAATTATCTTTGTCGGGCTGGACATGCGTCCCATCGAAGAGGCTCGTAAAGAAGATGTGCGGCACGCCGTCATCATGGGCGCCATTTTGCTGCTGGTGGGCTTTGCCGGATTCACGCTGCTGTTTTTAGTTCAGAGTTATCGGTCCACCCGCGCTTCCCTTTCCAGAATAAAGGCCTTTTCAGACAACATTGTTGAAAATGTTCCCATCGGTTTATTGGCCCTGGACCACCAGGGTAGAATTGCCGCTTTCAACAGGGGAGCCGAGGCCATCCTGCAGTGCTCGGCTCCGGAAGTCATGGGGCAGGCGGCTTCAAAATGTCTCCCGGCGGAGCTACTGAAAGAGATTAACCATTCCCAAACCCACGATGACATTATCGAAAAAGAAATCGAATATACGACTGCCGAGGGAAAAACAGTCCCCCTGGAAATCGGGGCCAGCAGCATTAAGGATGAAAATAATGATTTTGTGGGCAATGTTCTGCTGTTTAAAGATCTAACCGAGGTGCGCGCACTCAGGCAGGAAATTGCCCGCAACCAGCGCCTGGCGACGGTTGGCAGATTGGCGGCCGGGGTGGCGCATGAAATCCGAAACCCGTTGAGCTCCATTAAAGGATTCGCCACCTATTTCAAAGAAAGGTATCCCGATCGACCGCAGGATCAGCAGACCGCAACGATTATGATCCAGGAAGTCGACCGTCTCAACCGGGTCGTCGGGCAGTTGCTGGAATTTTCCAGGCCCATTGCGATGAAGCCGCAGAAAGTTTCGCTACCGTCCTTCATCGCAGATTCCATCAAGCTGATTGAAGACCGGGCCGCCGAGAAAAAAATATCGATCCATGTCCACAATAATGCCCGCGTTGATGAAGTCCGAATCGATCCCGATCGCATCAATCAGGTTCTTTTAAACCTGTATTTGAATGCAGTTGACGCGATGGAAAGTGGCGGCGAATTGAAAGTGGAGATTTCCGCCGATGGGCAAGACCGCGATATCGTCATTCAGGTTTCAGACACCGGCAGCGGGATCAGCCCGGAGGATTTAGCCAAAATCTTTGAACCTTACTTTACCACAAAATCAACCGGCACCGGATTGGGGTTGGCGATTGCCCACAATATCATAGAAGCAATGGGTGGCAGTATAAAAGTGACAAGTAATTCAGGCAAAGGAACAAGTTTCAGAGTAACAATCCCTTTTTCAAGTATAAGAATCAAGAATTCAACCAACTGAGTCCATAATTAAGCTCGAAGCACGAATTCCTGAATACGAAACAACTCCTAATCATGAATGACAAAAATTCAAAACGTTTCGAGCATTTGAACTTTGAGTTTTGATATTGTTTCGAATTTCGATTTTTGGATTTCGGATTTTTTCATTTTGGTTTAGCCGTTATTTGCATAAACACCGCATCGAAGAAATAAGCATATGAATGATAAACCTACCATATTGGTTGTAGATGATGACAGTGCCCATCGCACGATGCTCAGGACCTTGATCGGCGGCTGGGGCTATGCCGTCACAGAAGCAGATGACGGGTCGACCGCCATCGAAGAGGTGAAGGCATCTTCATTTGATCTGATTTTAATGGATGTACGTATGGTCAAGGTTTCCGGTCTGGAAGCCCTTGAAGCCATCAAATCGGTTAATCCGGCCATTCCGGTGATTATCATGACGGCCTACTCATCGGTCGAAACTGCAGTCGAAGCATTAAAGCAGGGCGCGCATGATTATCTCACCAAACCGCTCGATTTTGACAAACTGCGCCTGACCATCGAGCGGTCTATGGAGCACACCCGGCTCAAGGAAGAAAACCGGCTGCTGCGCCAAACACTCGGTCGGCAATTCGACAGCCAAAACATCATCGGCAATAGCCCTGCCATGCTGAAGCTCCTGGAAACCGTGGCTCAGGTCGCAGCGTCTGAAGCCACTGTTCTCATTTCAGGCAATTCGGGCACCGGCAAAGAGTTGATTGCCGGCGCCATCCATTTTAACAGCCTGCGAAAAGACGGCCCCTTTGTGAAGATCAATTGCGCCGCCATCACGGAAACGCTTCTGGAATCAGAGCTTTTCGGCCATGAGAAAGGCGCCTTTACGGGGGCTGACCGCCGCAAAGACGGACGCTTTTCCCAGGCCCATGGCGGCACACTGTTTCTGGATGAAGTCAGCGAAATGTCAATGATGATGCAGGTAAAATTGCTGCGGGCC
>JASFGN010000595.1:0-3056 GCA_050123735.1 Desulfobacterales bacterium
TTACGGCCGCCGGCTTCTTGCTTCGACTCTGCCGGACCCTTCGGCCGTGAGCGACTTTCGGCCTGAGCGTTCGACCGAGCTACATTCGGTCTGAGCTCATGTCCAAGGCACGGCCAAACGACTCTCGCAGGCTGGCAGGAAGAACGGAATCAGCTGCCCAAAGATAGATTCAACCAATAGAAAATGAAAACTTATTTCTGCCTTCTGTCCTCTGTCTTCTGTCCTCTGTCTTCTGAAATTGGTGCAGCACCAAAGTTAAACAGACCATCGGATGCGATAATGGCCGCAGAACCTTTCCAGGGCTGTAATCGGGCGATATCAAGCTCCTCCTGTTCAATTCGGACAAGCCTGTCCAATTCCCCCGCCAGCCACATCTTCTCCAGTCGCAAACAGTCGGCCCAGACTTTATTTCCATAAGCTGCCAGGGCCTGTAACTGCTCCCGGGTGATCAGGCGCGGACGGAGTGCCACCCGCACCGGCCCCAGCAGATAGGTAAAGGCCATCTGCGTCGCCATTGCATTCCGATCTTCAATGATGTGCTGTAAATCAAGGCTATCCATACTCAGTATGACGTCATTCATATGGTCAACCGCATCGCGCACATTTGTGGGTGAACGCAACAGCGCCAGCGGTTGAAACCCGCCGCCGCTGCCCACATTGGTCGGTACCCCCCCGAAACGACCCACAAACCCCAGCAGTCCCTCAGGGCCCACCAGACAGCGAAAATCGGTCTGAACGCGCTCAAGCCCGATGGTGTCATTTTCCAGATAGGGGATGTCCTCGGCCCAGAGTTGCAGCGGAATTTTTTCCTGTACAATGTAATTGCCTTCGCTCAACGCCAGCTCGATGGCCTCATCGATATCGCTGTTAACCGTGCCGACGCGCACGCCATGCCCGGAATAACCTCTCTCCGGTTTAAGCACCAGGGCATCCCAGTTGCGACGGGTCCAGGCGATCAGATCATCGACCGGGCTGCCGTCCGGCGCCTCGGTCTTGCGGGCATAAAATTGCCGGGTCCACGGTGTGCGTGCGACGGTCTCTTTGTGAAAGCGTTTAGCGTGCCTTCCGGAAATCAGTTCAAACATGCTCTTGACGTTAAAGGGCTCGGTGCCGCGGGGATTGATCACGCGGTGCTCTTTGACGGCTTGCAGCACCGGGGTTAAATCGTGTTTGCGATGCAGGGCCAGTAAAACATCTGTGTTAAAATCCATAAATATGATCGACACCGGCTGACCCTGCCAGCAAACCCTGCCGTTTTCGAGCTCAAGTTCCTGCGGAGCCATCAGCGCGCCGGTAATGCCGTCAGCTGTGCTCAGACGCTCGGCCAGATTGCGGTTTTCGGTGACATCTTCCAATGTTTCTGCCTCGGCAACAACGGCAATCAGCCCCGGGTTGCTGCCTTCGCGTTCGGCGTGCGCCGCAATCAGCATGTCGGCAAAACTGTCCACCGGGAAAAACAGCGGGTGGTCAAAATCCAGATCGACTTTTAATTTTGTAATTCGGCATAGCTTCTGCCAGACGGCCTTACCGATGATCTGAGTGGTTTTCTGATAATCCCAGCCCCCCGGACTTCCCAGGTTCCATTCAGAGTGGTATCCTTCAAATAGGTTCACGACAGGTTCCTTTGATGTTTCGCGCATAGGGTTATACCGCTAACGGATGCATCCCCACCGACGACCATGCGCAGCCGGCGCACACGGACAGTAGCATAAGCGGCACGCGCTGTCCAATCGTTGCCAGACAGCTGTTTTCAGATGTTGATGTCAGGCCATCGCTCAACGGATTTTAACGGCGACCAGGGATGCCAGCCAATTCGTCTCGCCGTTTTTTTTGTCTTCGGTTTCGCTATACAGTAGAATCTTGAGGGATAAAAACGCATGCAATAATTCGTTTTCTCTTAAGTAATAGTCCGTATGATCCGGCGAATTTTGAGCCGCGTCGGATAGATCCAAAAATGTTTGAAAGATCAGAATCCCGCCCGGTTTAAGTCCTGCTTTGATGTAAGGAAACAACCGTCGGTTTAAGAATTTGATGTTGACAATCAGATCGTAATGGTCGGCGTCAATATCATAATGATCAAAATCGGCGCAGATGGCATGGATATTCGGGTGCTTTTTGGCAAACAGCGACAGGCCTGTATCGGAAATATCGATCGCATCGACCCCAAATCCCCGTTTGGCTAGAAAAATTGAGTTGCGCCCGTTTCCAGCTGCAATATCCAGTGCTTTTTTGCCGTGCGCCAGGTAGGCATATTTTTTGACGATCGCTGAGGGCCCCTGCGGATACTTTTCTTTTTGGTAGCGCTCATTCCATTTGGTGCGGTCCTGCAACATCCGACTACCATCTTCGTTTGTGTGTCTGAGGTTCATAAAACGGAAATACCAGATGCATTCATAGATTGTATTGACCGCTTTCGTCAAGGCCCGTGCCGCATTGAAAGCGCGCAACTCAGTCAGACCTTGTTCATTTCCCGGCTTGAGCGCCGCAAGTGCGAGTGCTATCCACCGTTTAACGGATTCGCGCTAGCGGGCAAAAGACGTCCCAATGGGCAAGAAAAAACCTCCGGAGAATTTCCCTGAAGGTATTTTTAGCTGGTGCGCCCGGCAGGATTCGAACCGGCGACCTGCGGATTCTGAGTCCGTGTTACTGCAAATACTTTGAGATCTTTAAATCGTGCAGTTTTACGCTTGACCACTTGCTGACCCGAATCCAGCCATCTCGCCTTTCGTCATGCAACCTTCGGTCGTGCAGGGCCTTTCGCCTTTCAGGCCCTTTATGGAAGAATCTGTGCAGACTGAATATTCTGCGCCTGTCCTTGCCGGTTCGTCTTTCTGGAATGATACGGAGAGCCTGTGGCATGGTTGGCCCCTCCAGTGCGGTTTGATGGGTCTATTAGGTGCAAATGTAAACGAGGCGGCCCACTGCATTTATGGGCCACCACGTTAAGGAGGAGAACAGATGAATTTGGCAACTATTTTGCCCCGTTCGTATGTAAAGAGACAGAAAGTGGGCTGTGGTTACAGGATTTGGCCATACGGCAGATTAGGGGTTACCCC
>JASFGN010000596.1:0-3054 GCA_050123735.1 Desulfobacterales bacterium
ATGCCTTTAATGAATATTTTGATTTCAAAAGCGGGTTGGATTTTCACACGCAGCGGACACCCTTTAGCGGGGGCAGCGGAACCTTACCGGCAAAGCCCCATATGGCCAAACATGCATTGGTTATTGCCATAACCTCATTCAGCCTTGTTGTCACCATTGGCACTTATTTCTTAAGCGTGCGCGGCCCGGCATTGCTTCCCATCGGTGCTCTGGGCCTGTTTCTGCTCATTTTCTACACACCCTGGATCGCCCATCATCCTTTTTTATGCCTGGTGGCTCCGGGACTGGGTTTTGGCCCATTCATGGTAATGGGTACCCATATCGCGCTAACCGGCTACTACAGCTGGACTGCGCTGGTTGCATCATTGATTCCGTTTTTCCTGGTCAGCAATTTATTGCTGCTGAATCAATTCCCGGATGTAGAGGCCGACCGTGATGTCGGCCGCAAACACCTGCCCATCGTTATCGGTCGCCGTGCCAGCAGTTTGTTGTATGCCGGATTTCTGGTGATGACGTATATTGTGTTGATTTGGGGCGTCTATAGCCAGTACCTACCAATGGCCAGTCTGATCGGGCTTGCCACGGCTGTCTTGGCCGTCCCCGTCATTTTGGGCGCTTATCGCTATGCAGAGAACGCAAAGAAATTGATTCCGGCGATGGGTATAAACGTGGTCATCAATATCCTCACACCGGCTCTGATATCAATCGGTCTCATCATTTGACCGCCGCTTCAAACCCAAAACGCATATCATCTTTTCAGACCACTTCGCTCTAAATACTCAGCTCCCAGCCTTCATTTCTTTTTATGCCATCATCCCTGGTTTGACTTTGAGCTTCGAGCTATGCCTGCCCCGCCTGCCCGATTAAGTGCGGAGCCGGAAGCTCGAAAGAGCAAAGGCCAAACACCTGAACATATTCTATCTTCTAACGAGTTAACGATTCGACTATTTAACCGATCAACTGTTTTTACAGCTCCCTGCACGTATCACTGTTTCCGCTCGTGCAGTTCTGAATTCGAAACCAGATTTGCTTGATCCGGCAATGCACGCTTGGAATCCAGATAAAGGGCAGCAAAACCGCAATCGCCAGAAAAAGAATGATTGAATTTAACAGGCAAAAGAATGTATTGCCGGCGCTGAATAGCGGGGCCATACAGGCATCTTCCTCGACTGCACAACCCTCGGCAAAGCATTCGATCATACGCACATCCTGAATCGCTTTTTCACCATGGTAGCGAAATTCAATTCCGACAAAAGCCTTGACCTGATTCATATCCGTTGGTGCAGCCGAAACGCGAATGTCGATAAATTGGTTGGGAGGGATAATGTCCGCCGATGGGGGTGTAACACTAAAAGGGACGGGACTGACAGAAATAACATTGACATTGGTGAGTTCAAGCTCTCTCGCACTTTTGTTATACAACCGAATATATGAATGTTCGCTTTCTCCAATTCTGACTTTGCCGAAGTCCAGTATTTTGGGGATGTGATCGACAATCGGAACCCGCTGCGCATTCACGCAAAACGAGATAAGACCCGAGGCACAATCTTTGATCACCCGGACCATGTCGTCAGGAGCCGAAGGATCTTCGTACGGCGGCTGAAAATCCGTATCGATACCATATTCGTAAAGAAAGGTATCCAGTTTGGAACGTTCAGGATCGACCATATGCCGGCTAAAGCCGTAATCATTGGTTCCCCCGCTGATGCCATAAAGCCCGGTGAAGCCCGGCGCAAAAATATACGGCTGCGCGCGCACATCCGCTATGGATTGTCTCTGAATGCCACCCAGAACTTCAAAACGGCTCTGATCAACCGGATGCATGTATTCTTTGTATTTGCTGCCATCCGGATTGAGAGTTTCCGAACTGCAGTCAAAATTTGTCTGGTGCAGTGCGTCTGTTAGCCCGCGCAACCCGTCATAAGTGTCATTCAAAAAATCCATATAGGGATCCGTATTCTGAATTTGCTCATGGCCCCACGGCATGAGCACAAGGCCCTCTGTGCCATGGACGTCCATAAAGAAACGAATGTGTGGATAGGTATTTAACAGGCTATGGATATTCCGGGTTTCGGGTTCCGAAAACACTCTGGGCCCATGATAGGCCAGGTTACAGGGATCATCTGATGCCACGATGACACCCTGGCACCAGCTGGGATCGCTGTCAAACCATGACTCGGGGTGCATTTTGGTTCTGAAATCCCACAAAAAATCAAAATTGCGGTTTAAATCGACACCCCGGCATTCCGAGTTGTCATTAACCCGTCTGTTTTTACGCCATTCGTTTTTCGGTTCGCCCTGTTCATCATTGCCGCCTTGAAAACTAAAATGTTTGCCATCCGGATTGGTCACGGGGATGATAAAAAGATCCAGATTATCCACGATGGATTGTATCTCGGCAGCCGTAAAGGTCTTATTGCCCAGCACGATATTTGAAGAGGCGTTATAGGCATTCAAAATCTCCTCAATCAAAAAAATGACGATATCGGTATTGCCCCACTCCCGGGCATGCAGGCCCGCGATAATAAGGATGCCATGCTTGACCTGTTCTGAGCCGGTGTGAACACGCAGCGCCCAGACATCACGGTTTTCCGCCGTTTGCTCGGGAAGGGTAAAAATTTCGCAGAGGTCTGGATATTGCTCCACGAAAATTTCCAGCTTGGTAATGGTCTCTTCTATATTCAGGTACATTTTTTTTACCCTGATTTTTTTAGCTTTTCCAGTTGGGCCTTAAAGCGATTGGTTTTGGAAACATATTCTCTGGGATCGATCTCATCTGAAAAGTCTTTAACGATTTCAACTGGGTACCCGCCTTGTTCAAGTATTTTCAAACCTCTGGAACTGACAATGAAAACCACCTTTGCCAGATTCTTCTCCACCTCTTGAATCTGAGGATATTTTGAGCTCGGAATAATCGGAAAATTATTTTCCACCAAGAAATGGTATAGACTGTTCAATTCTTTTCTCGATGTCACGTTTAACGCAATTTTATAAGCATCCATACTAAACCCGCTCGATTTTTTTAAGCCATAAAATATAAACTCTGGTAATGTT
>JASFGN010000597.1:0-3052 GCA_050123735.1 Desulfobacterales bacterium
CGGCATCCGGCTGCGTGCCTGCGCTATCAGCGGTAGACTCACCTTGTAAATGATTTTGGGTCTCATCCTTGTTGGTTTTTTCAGTCATGTAAAATTAATCCCCCTTAGCCTATTTTATTCTACCACCCAGTCGGTGGCATAACCTTATATGTCTAACAGAATAAAGAAAAAAAGCAATCCTTAATTTTAATTTTTTATTAAATCACCGGCTGTTACGCTTGTGTAAAAAAATTAGGGCAAATTAAATGCAGCTACCCCTTTAACCGGGCGATATGCGCCAGCATTGATTCTACGACTTCGTCTATAGATAAGTCACTGGAATCAATAATAATTGCATCATCTGCAGGCCTCAGGGGTGCCAGGCTGCGGGTGCTGTCATCTCGATCGCGCCGCAGCATATCTTTTTCAACCTGCTTGAGCGACTGACCGGACTTGGATTTTAATTCGTCATAGCGCCGTCGGGCGCGCGTCTGAGATGATGCATCCAGAAAAAATTTAACGTCTGCCTCCGGGAATACAACGGTTCCCATATCCCGGCCTTCAAAAACAGCCGCTTTCCGACGCCCGATATCCTTTTGCACGCTTAAAAGATACTTCCGAACCACCGGTTTTGCCGAAACGGCTGATGCAAGCATGCTGATTTCGGGCGTGCGAATAAGATCGGAAATGTCGGTGCCGGCGGAATAAAGCCGCATCCCGTCGCCTTCTTGTTTGAACGCCAGTTGAATCCGGTCACACAGAGCCGCCAGAGCCGCCTCGCTTTCAGGATCTATCCCCTGACGTTTGACTTCAAAGGCAACCCCGCGATAAAGAGCACCGGTATCAACATACCGATAGCCGAGCCGTCGCGCTAGTGCGCGGCTAACGCTGGTTTTACCGGCACCGGCCGGACCGTCTATTGTAATTAATAGCTTCTTCATCATAGCGCCTGCTCGAGCGCATCCAAGAATCGGATATTTTCTTCAGGTTTTCCGATGTTGATGCGAATATGCTGCGGGTATCCATAAGATGCCATCGACCGCACGATGACACCCAGGGGCAGAAGTTTTTTAAAAACATCATCTGCTGATTTTCCACGGCTACCGACATCAACCATAAAAAAATTGGCCTCTGACCGGATATAGGGGACATCGATGTTGTCGAGAGCCGCATACATGCGTTCACGTTCGCGATGGACCAGATGCAGCGTTTTCTGCAAAAAATCTGAGTCCTCCAGAGCCGCGGCTGCAGCCACCTGGGCAAGCATATTTACATTAAACGGCTGTCTAACCCTGTGGAGCAGTTCGGCCAGAACAGGCGGCATCGCGCCGTAACCGACGCGGAGTCCCGCTAACCCGTAAGCCTTGGAAAACGTACGCATGCCCACTATCGCTTTATCGCCGCTTATAAAATCGAAACTGTTGCAACAATCGGCATCTTTGACAAACTCAATATAGGCTTCATCCAGTACCGTAACGACTTCAGGCGGTATTTGAGTGATAAAATTTTCAAACTCTGATTTCGAAATAATGGTGCCGGCAGGATTGTGCGGTACATTTAAAAAGATCATGCGGGTTTTGGGACTGATTTTTTCAACCATTGCCGCAAGGTCGGTTTTGAAAGAACTCAAAGGCACCCAAACCGGTTGCGCGCCCAGGCTGCGACGCGCGATCTCGTAAAAAAGGAAAGAAGGTTGCGGTAAAATCACCTCGTCGGATGGTCTTAGCAAAACACTGGAGAGCAATGCGATAATTTCATCGGATCCATTACCCAGCACAATGCTGTCGGGATCGATATGAAATTTTTCAGCAATGGCCCGGGTCAGGTGGTAACCGCCGGCATCTGGATAACGGTGCAGATTATTCAGTGCCTGCCGTATGGCTTCAACAGCCATGGGAGATGGGCCCAGCGGATTTTCATTGGACGCCAGTTTAATGGAATTTTTGATCCCATATTCGCGTTGTACGGCCTCTATCGGCTTGCCAGGCACGTAAGGCTTAATGGCTGATATGTAATCGGGAATATTGAGTTTCATTCTGTCGGGTTTCGTGTTTAATTCGAAGTACAATCCTGATTTAAAAAATGACCACGAAATCAGGAAAATATAAAAACACGAAATATTTTTAGCTTTCGTGTTTTCGTCATTTCGCGCTTTCGTGGAAATTAATTTTCTCGCATTACTGTATTGCCAATGCGGCTTTTTTGCCTGCATCAAGCGCCTTCATGTTAAGGGGAATCAGCTTTTCTTTTCGGGAAAATTTGGCCTTCACCGATTCTCGCAGCAGTTCAAAGTCTACCACCTGGCTGCGACTGACAAATGCCGCCAAAGCAACGATGTTGGCTGTTTTCACATTTCCGAGCTCCTTGGCGATTTCGATTATGGGAACCTTTATAACATCGACGTCATCCCGGCCGGCATCGATCGAAATCATGGAGCTGTTGATGAAAATCGTGCCTCCTGGCTTTACTGCCGGTGCAAATTTTTCAAGAGAAGGTCGATTCATCGCCACCAGGTGCCTGGGATTTCGAATAATCGGTGAACCAATGGGTCGGTCACTGGTTACGACTGTACAATAGGCGGTCCCACCCCGCATTTCCGGACCGTAAGACGGAATCCAGACGACCTCATAACCCTGTTGCATGGCGGCTTCTGCCAGAATCTGGCCCATTAACATAATCCCCTGGCCGCCAAACCCCGCAAATTGGACTTCATTTTGCATGTTACCTCCCCTATTTGGCAAGCGGCACAGATTCAATTTTTGAGCGCAAGCTCATGAAGTTGCCCTGTTTTGGTGAGCCGCAACTTGCAAAGATATTTTTCATGTTGGCGCTCACTTTTGACTGCCGCCTGCTGATGCCTTACGGCGAAATCGGCTTTTGCACCTCATTGCCCTCTTCAGGCGTCTTAAACACACCCAGTGAATAATATGGCAGCATCTTCTTTTCCGCCCATTTGATGGCATCCAGCGGGGTCATGCCCCAGTTTGTCGGGCAGGTGCTGACCAATTCGACAAAACTAAAACAGGTGTTTTCAATTTGATAACTGAAGGCTCGCTTGATCGCTTTCTTGGCT
>JASFGN010000598.1:0-3049 GCA_050123735.1 Desulfobacterales bacterium
TTTCGCTATTTTTTCTTCTGAATAGCCCAGCTCCTTGAGTATTGCGGATGTGCTTGCACCGAAATCCACCGCGGCACTTCTTACCGATCCGGGCGTGTCGCTTAATTTGACGGGCACGCCGATGACCGTCTGTTTTTCACCGCTTGCTCCCGGCACTTCCAGAATCATCTCGCGTTCCCGAAACAGCGGGTCTGCGATCACTTCCGAAAGGGCTTGAATCCGGCCCCAGCATATATCCAGATCCGCCAGTTCCTGATCCCACTCTGCAAGGGTTTTTTTCTTAAAGGTGGTGCGCATAAATTCGATGATTTCCTTGCGGCGGGCGTCATCGTATTGCAGCGCGGCAAATTCGGGAACATCCAGATGATCGCACAGTTTTTTCCAGAAACGATATTCCACGGCCCCGATGGATAAATGGCGCCCGTCGGCGGTTTCATAGGTATTGTAACAGGCATAGCGGTGAGACAGCATCGCATCAGACCGCCGCGGATCCTGGCCGGTAAGCTGCTGAAAATACAGGGCCGCCGGTAAAAATCCCACCACACCGTCCGTCATGGAGATATCGATATATTGCCCCCTGCCGTTTTTTCCCCGGGCAAAAAGCGCCAGCAGAATGCCGATGGCCGCATTCATGGCCCCGCCCCCGATGTCGGCGATCTGGATGCCCGGAATCGAGGGCGGACGATCCGGTTCGCCAATCAGATTCAGGGCCCCGGCCTTGCTCAGATAATTGACGTCATGCCCGACGCGATCAACAAAACCGCCGCTTTGCCCATAGCCGCTAATCGAGCAATAAATAATATCGGGTTTCACTTTTTGCACGCTCTGATAGTCGACGCCCAGACGTTTGACGACGCCCGGTCTGAATCCTTCCAGCATCACGTCCGCCTTTTCAATTAACTGGAAAAAAATTTTTTTGCCTTCACGGGTTTTGAGGTTGAGCGTCATGTGCTCTTTGTTGCGATTAACCGTATTGAAAAATAGACCATCGGCAATGAATTTGCGGCTTTCAATCGAAATCACCCGGGCACCATGATCTGCCAGGATCATGGTGCAATAGGGCCCCGGCAAGAGGCGGGACAGGTCGATCACTGTTATTCCATCCAAAGCACCTGGTTTGGGCATAGGTTCTCCTTTAGTTATTTAGAGATCGATTTTCGCTGGACATGCGATCCGTAAAAAAAAATCGAATGTCGAACAAGAAATTTCGAATTATGAAGGTCTTCTTTTATTCTGTTTAGCGGTTTTTATGCTGGCCATAAAAATAGAAATCAATTCATCATTCTCGATAATATCGGGCTCAAGTTTAGATTTCGGCTTAATGAGACCGGCTTTAGTAATTATTATTAACCATACCTTTGTTTCACGTAATTCTTTGAGGCATATTTTCATTTTGTGTATAAAGCCAGAGCGGGGCTCAGCACTTTGCGCCTCGCCGTAGTTAGGTGCGGGTGAAGTTCCGCAACGAATGAGTTGCCCGGAAATGTGATTTCCAACTTTTGATTTAGGCAAGGATTCTGCTATCCGAAGCATTCGCACTGCAAAATCAATTAAGCGCTCTTCAAGATCAAAAATTTTTTTATCCTTCGACATTCATTATTCCTTGTTCGATATTCGATGTTCAATCTTAGCGAATTTAAGCTCCTGTCTAAAAAAATTATGATTAAACATTGTTAAAGTAAAAATGTGTGCAAATTTATTTGCCTTTAAACACCGGTTCTCTTTTCTCCATGAAGGCTGCCACTGCTTCGATCAGATCCTCGGAAGGCAGCGCGGCTGCATTTTTTTGGGCCACATATTGCAGACCGGCCTCAATGCCGTTGTCGCGGCTGTAATTAATGACCTCTTTGGTCCCCTGAACCGTCAGCGGCGGGCAGGCGGCAATTTGTGCGGCCAGCTGTTTGGCTTCTTCGTACAGCGCCGGGCGGTCATCGCAAACGCGCGTCACCAGACCGGTTTGAAGCGCTTCCCGGGCATCAAAATCCCGTCCGGTTAATGCCAGTTCCCGAAACCAGCCCTGACCGATGATATGCGGCAAACGCTGCAGAGTGCCCACATCTGCAATAATGCCCATGCGCGTTTCTCGAATGCTGAACACGGCATCGGCTGTCGCTAAACGGATGTCACAGGCGCAGATCATATCGACCCCCCCACCGATGCAATGGCTGTGGATGGCGGCGATGACCGGTTTGCGGCAGCGCTCTATTTTGGTAAATGCGCGTTGCAGGGCTGAGATATCCCTTCGCATGCGCTCGCGGCCATCGGCCGATCCCTGGCCAAGCAATGCAGCGGCCTCTTCAAGATCGGTGCCGGCCGAAAAGCTTTTGCCTTCGGCTTTTATAATCACCACCCACACGTTGGGGTCGCTGTCAAATTCCGCGAACAGATCACTGATTTCTTCGAAAAAGGCCAGTCCCATGGAATTGCGCTTTTCGGGACGATTTAAGACCAGCCAGGCAACGTGGCCTTCGATTTCGATTTTAAAACAGGACGTTTCTTTCATAATCATCCTTTCCCTAAGTTGATCGTTTCAAATTAAAAATATGGGGACATAATTCATGTTAAGGAATTCTATCGATTTTTAATATTTTTAATTTGAAACCCCTTCGGGGCTTGCCGATCTTACCGCATCTACTGTGTTAGATGCCGTTCCGCATAGACGATTATAGCGGAACGACATCTGCCGTGTAGCTGCGGCAACCTCGACAAGCGATCAACTTAGGTTATTTAAGTTTTATCTTATTACATTCCATGACGCAAAGACGCCAAAGCGCAGAGATGATAAAAACCAAGCCGTTTTTCCCTTTGCGGTCTTTGCGGCCCACGCCCGCCATGCGAGCAAGGCGAGGCGAGCGGGTTTGCGTGAGAATTCTTTTCCAAACCTCTGGATTCAGGCGGCATGCAGTCTATTTCTGATTTCATCCGCCTGTTTCATGATGCGCTCAAAAAGTGTTTTGACGGGCACAATTTCCCTGGCAAAGCAGATGCCCTGCCCGCATGCTAAAATCCCTTCAGACAGATCGCCTTCATCGTACATTTTCTTGGCGCG
>JASFGN010000599.1:0-3045 GCA_050123735.1 Desulfobacterales bacterium
TGAGCGGACGTACCGATAATCGTTCCGGTAAAATTTTTTTGATCATTTATCGGTTGTCGTGTTTTTATCTTCGCTTTGCGCCCCTTGAAACGTTTATAATCCTTTAGTTTCGACAGGGGCCGCTCGGGTCCCGGTGATGTCACTTCCAGGGTATAGGGCCCCATATCATCCAAATTCACATCGAGCAGATCATTTAGCTGGCGGCTGACGTTGACACAATCATCGATGGTCACGCCTGCCGGTCGATCAATATACAGGCGCAGGACCCTGCCGCCCGCTTCACGCTGGTATTCAATGTGCACAAGCTCCAGACTTTCGCTATCACACAAAGGTCCAACCAGCGACTCTATCTGCTCGATGATCGCTTTCTCATTTTTGGATCCGGATTTTCGGTTCCGGCGGTCCGATTGTTTGGCTTTTAATTTATGTCGTTTTGATTTCACCGGATCTATATTGGTTGTCAAAAAAACGTTCCGATTGCGTAAGGTTTTTTTGCTACAACGCTCATGCCACCATCCTTTTCTCGGAGCATTATCAGGACAAGCGGTATAATTCGTTCCGCCTGAAAAACAAAAAACGGGCTGACGCCCGTTTCCTTAACTTCAGGTAGACCTTTGACGTTGTGCGGTAAAAGTTATCAGTTCATGACACCGACCATAAGCTAATAGTTAATTCCATCTCACAGGCCCTAAAAAGTCTTACCTTCACCAACTAAAAGGAAACGAACCGAACTGGAGCGGGCAACGAGATTCGAACTCGCGACACCAAGCTTGGGAAGCTTGTACTCTACCAGCTGAGCTATGCCCGCTCTCCTTCTAAATGATTATGACAAAATCGGGCGGTTGTCAATATAATTCAATAAATAAAAGCCCGTCGGAAATGGGCTTTTATTTGAGCAGCTCCCGAATGGATTTAAGCTCGGCATGCAACTCCGCCAGCAATTGCTTTTCGAAACCTTTCTCTTTGTGCGATCTGACGGATAAGTGCTGGCGGGCACCCTGAATGGTGAACTTTTTTTCATAAAGGAGGGTTTTAATTTTTAAAATCAGCTCAATATCAGCACGAGAATACAGCCGTTGTCCCGCATCGGTTCTTTTGGGCCGAATCCGGGGAAACTCACTTTCCCAAAACCGCAGCACATATGCTGGAATTTTTACTATTTTGCTGACTTCGCCAATTCTAAAGTAAAGCTTATCCGGTATGTCCATCGGCGTCGATTTTTGATCTGGCATTTTTATAACCATAAATAGATTGTGACGATCAGGCCGGCAAACTGGCATTGAATGTCTGGACCAACCTGTCCGCAATTGATTGATGCAGCGGTTTTACATCTTCATCTTCCAGAGTTTTTTGCGGTGACCGATAGGTGACCCGCAAAGAGACGCTTTTTTTGCCCTGGGCAATGGGTGTGCCCTCGAACACACTCAGCAAGCTGACATCTTCAACCAGTTCAGATGGCTGTTGTTGTGTGGCGCTGATAATTTCCTGGGCTTCAAGCGTCCGGTCGACAATAATGGTGATATCTCTGAATATCGCCGGAAACTTAGGAATCGACTTGGACAGGGTTGCCTCTTTGAGCAATGGTATCACCGTATCAAAATTGAGTTCAAATAAAAACGCTGCTTGCTGCAAATCAAAATTGGCAAGCACCTGGGGATGAACCTGCCCCACCAGGCCCAACCGGCTTTTATTGTTTACAATCTCAGCGCTGAAACCGGGGCGGGTATACCTGCATTCGTTGTCCGGCAGGCGACTAAATTGTACGTCATCGATATGCAAAGCATTTAAAAAACGTTCGACCACACCTTTGATGTCATAAAAATCACAGGGTGTCTCCTGGCCATGCCAGGAGGCATCATAACGGGTTCCTGTCCAGAGCCCGGCCAGCATCTCAGTTTCTTGCGGCAGCTGTTGTGGATCCCTGCCGATAAAAATTTTACCGATTTCAAAAATCCGCAAATTTTTGATTTGCCGGGCAATATTATAATGCATGGTTTGCAGTAATCCGGGGACCAGCGAGGTGCGCATGGCAGCCTGGTCTTCGGTCAACGGATTTAAAATATTGACAAGCTGTCTGCGCGGATCAGCAGCGTCCAGCTGCAAGTGGTCACCGGTTTGGCGGTGGGCGAAACTGTAATTGATGGCTTCGCGGAATCCAAATCCGTTCATCAGCTGGCGCGCCCGGTTGCGCAAATGGATTTCTTTGGTTGATAACCTTCCGGTAGCCGGCATTTGCGGAAATGTGGTCGGTATATTATTGTAGCCAAACAAGCGGGCCACTTCCTCCATTAGATCTTCCGGTCTGGAAATATCCACCCGAAAGCTCGGTGGGGTTACCAGCAGCGGTTCGCTATCTTTTTCAGCGCTTTTTGGCGCAACTGTAAATTCAATGCTTTTGAGAAGACTTTCAATTTGCCTGCGCTGCAGGCGTGTTCCCAGCAGGCGGTTCGTTTTTTGGGTGCTAAGATTCAGGCTTTTTACAGACTGCCGCAGGGGGTATTCGTCTATCAGGCCGCTGATGATCTTGCCGCCGCTGACGTCGGCCATCAGCTTGGCGGCTCTGTTGGCGGCCGCAATGGTCCCGCCGGGGTCCACCCCGCGCTCAAAGCGATAAGCAGCATCGGTATTCAGACCCAGCTTTTTGGCTGTGCGGCGAATGCTGACCGGATTGAAGTAAGCACTTTCCAGCAATACCCGGGTGGTGTCGTCTTCAATCTCAGAGTTCAGGCCGCCCATGACACCGCCGATAGCCACCGGTTTTTCGCCGTCGCAGATCATCAATATGTCGTCGTCTAAAAGGCGTTCCTTTTGATCCAGGGTGATGAACCTTTCGCCTTTGCCGGCGGTGCGCACCACAATTCTATTTTGCGACAGGCGGTCAAAATCAAAAGCATGCAGGGGTTGGCCGGTTTCCATCAGAACAAAGTTGGTTACATCGACGATATTGTTAATCGGCCGCAACCCAACAGAGAAAAGCCTTTCCTGAAGCCAGAAAGGGGATGGTTTAATTTGAATATCCTCAAGCAAACGCGCGACATAACGCGG
>JASFGN010000600.1:0-3045 GCA_050123735.1 Desulfobacterales bacterium
TCATAGCTCACTTTGTATCTGAATTTTGCATGCAATATTCAGATTCTGAATGTTGCATCCAGTATACGGACATGAATCTTGCGCGTTCGCGGCCCATCGAATTCACAGAAAAAAATCCCCTGCCAGGTGCCGAGCACCAGGGCACCGTTTTCAATAGCCACTAATTCTGAAGCGCCGACCAGTGTTGCTTTTACGTGCGCCGCTGAGTTGCCTTCCAGGTGTTTGTAATTGGCTTCCCAGGGAACGATCTGGTTTAAAACCATCTGGATATCACCCCGCACACTCGGATCGGCGCTTTCATTGATGGTAACCGCGCCGGTGGTGTGGGGAACATACAGCATGCACAGACCGTCGCTAACGCCGGATTGTTTAACCTGTTCAGCGATCCGGGATGTAATGTCGATCAGCTCCGTTCGGGATTTCGTTTTTACGCTCAAAATCATGAAGTCCTCCCAAACAAAAAAGCCCTGCACGCGCTGCAGGGCCTTTTGAAAATAAAATCTGTTTAGGATTTCGGAAGATTAGACACATCCGGTAGGTTTCGGAAGGCCGGCCATCTTACAGGCGCCTTTGCCCGGTCCGGAGGGGAACAATTCATAAATATGTTTCAGTTTAAAACCGGTGACTTTGGACAGCACGCGAACCATCGGAGCAATACCGTTTTTCTCGTAATACTCGCGCAGGACTTCAATCACTTTCTGATGCTCTTCGTTCAGTTCCTCGATGCCCTCTTCGCTTTTAACCCATTGGACCCACTCATGGCACCAATTGTCGTATGAATCGATGAATCCATCTTCGTCCACCGTAAATTCTTTTCCCATGAATTCTACAGTTGGCATTTAAACATCCTCCTTGTTGGTGATTAATATATGGAAAGGTTATCTCTTGCGGCCGCAGCCTTTTAAGCTCGAATTTAAAAAGCATCTTTTATCGTAATTGACAGCACATTGTCAACACAAAAGATACGCATTTATTTCAAAACCGCAAAAGGGTCAAATTGAACACGCTAAAGTTTAAATTATTAAATAATAATAGATATTTAATTTAGACCTAAATTCCGGGCCCTAATACTCACGGGGCGTCCTGTTGATTTCTTCCAGCGTAAAAACAGGACCGTCTTTGCAAACAAATTCTTTGCCGATGTTGCAGCGGCCGCACATGCCGATACCGCATTTCATGCGATTTTCAAGCGACATAATAATGTGATCATCGGCGTATCCGAGTTTATCCAATACCGGCTGCGTAAATTTTATCATAATCGGCGGACCGCACACCAGCGCATATGTGTCATTACCGCCCGGCGGCGCTTTTTGTTCGGTAATGGTCGGCACAAAGCCGGTGTGATATTTCCAGTTGGGGTCGTCCGTGCCGTCGACGGTGATGTGCACGTTGATGTCATCCCTCTTTTCCCATTCGATCAGTTCGTCCCAGTACAGCAGCATACCCGGTGTGCGGGCACCATAAATGACGTGTATATCTTTAAATCTAGATCGGTTGGCCGGATCAAGCATGTAGACGATCGATGAGCGTAATGTGGTAAAGGCGAAGCCGCCGCCGATCAGCAGAACATTTTTGCCCGCCATTTGCTCCCACGGATACCAGTTGCCCAGGGGACCGCGCACGCCCATAATGTCGCCTTCTTTCATGGCATGCAAATAGGAAGAGACCAGCCCCACTTTATTGACCGTGAACATGATATAGCCTTTTTCCGTCGGCGATGAGGCAATTCCGATGGGTATCTCACCTTTTCCGGTCACAGACAGCTCGGCAAACTGACCCGCATGATAGCTGAATTTTTCTTCATCTTCCGGATTTAAGAAGACGAATCTAAATGTTTTTAGATTCTTATCTTCGGTTTCAACGCTGATGTTATCGATGCGAACCGGATACGGTAGATATGGATTTAGCACGGTATTCTCCCTCCAACGGATAAACCGTAAATTTTAAGCACGAAATCCGAAGCCCGAAACAATTTCAAAATACAAATTTTCAAAACCCCGAGAATAATCATTCGTCAGCAAGAAAAAAATAGCAGTCCAGGACCGTTTTGAATTTTTGTCATTCAATATTCATAATTATTTCGATTTTCGATATTCGGATTTCGGATTTAACATCTATAAACAAATATTAGATTTTATATTAGAGGACTCATAAATCCAAATTCCGATAATTTTATACATCACAGGCATCCTTTGAAGCGACGACATTGTTCATATATCCGCAAACGCGGCGAATGTCGATATTAACCGGACATTGGCGAATACAGCGGCCGCAGCCCACACACTGGATGCCCGCATCATATTTATCGACATAATATTTCAGCTTGTGCATAAATCGCTGACGAACCCGGTGCAGCTTGGTGCTTCTGGGGTTATGACCGGAACCATGCAGGGTAAACAGCGGGTACATGCAACTGTCCCAATTGCGGATGCGGCAGCCGCGGTTGCCGCGGTTTTCATCCTGTATATCAAAACACCAGCAGGTCGGGCACGCGTAGGTGCAGGTGCCGCAATTAATACAGGCAAAAGAAACTTCCTCCCAGAAGCTTGCATTGTACAGATCGTTGGTCTCGATTTCCCGAAGTTTGTCGGTCTTTACAAAAGCCGATATTTTATCTTCGGCGACCTTCTTTTTGTCTCCGATTTCCTTGAGGGCCGATTCTTCGTCGACCGCAACGGTCCATCCGGCTGCTGCCAGAAATGCTTCACCTTTATCCGTGATGATCTTGGCCCAGTACTGGTCGCCGTTGTCGATCAGAAGCAGATCCAGCGCCTCCTCGTGATAGGGCCCGCAGCCGGCGCTGGTACAAAAACAGGTTCTGCAGGGCGACTCACAGGCCAACCCCACCAGGGTGGTGGCCTCATAGGCGCTGAGCCAATACGGGTCTTTATATTCGGCGGTGTCAAAATTAAGTCTGACCAGCTCGAAGGCCTTGGCATCACAGGGTCGAATGCCGATGACCGCCCGCGGGCTATAGTCCTTATCGACTTCCTTGAGGATGTGGTGATCTTCCTCGTTTTCATCCAGAGAATATTGAAACATGAC
>JASFGN010000601.1:0-3041 GCA_050123735.1 Desulfobacterales bacterium
GCCTTCTTTAATGTCGATCGATGCAGCGATACAGTCACCGATCAGCGTGCCGGATGGATGAATCTCCAGCTGCTTATGAGCGGTAACATTGCCGGTGACCTCGCCCTGGATAACGATATTCTTGGCTTCTAAATCGGCATCAACGATACCGGTATTGCCGACAAAAATATCACCCGATATGGAGATGGCGCCCTTTATATAACCTTCCACATGCAAATTTTCAGGCCCTTCAATCTCACCTTCGATTCTGACATTCTTGCTCACCAGAGATGTGGAGTCGGCGGTCGTGGCTTTTTGCATTGCACGTGCTCCTTATCTTGTCATCAAATCCAAAGCGATTGGGTATACGGTGCTGCTACCGATCATATGGTTGCTCTATAATGAATCGGATTTTGTTGCGTCCGGTTTTTGCGGTACCGCAGCGGCTTCATCCGCAGCGGCTTCAGAAGGCTTTGTTTTATTGCCACCCATTGTAATTTCACCATTAAAAGCAGCACCTTCGTCAATGGATAATTTGGGTGTAATGATCTGCCCTTCGATACGAGCGGTTTTTTCCAGATGCAACTGTTGCTGTGCAGACAGCGTGCCTTTAACGCTTCCATTAACGGAAATGAAGTCTGCTTTGACCTCACCTTTGATTTTCGCCGGCTCGGCAATTTTGACCCGGCCACGCAGATTAAATTCTCCTTCAAGGCCGCCCAGGATAATGACATTGCCATTACCGGATATCCGTCCCTTGATCATCAGATTCTTACCAAAATAGGAGGTTTCATTTTGCGATACAGCTGTCTGGATGCGCTGCGACTTTTCATCCTTTTTCTTCTTACCAAACAGTGGCATCTGTTTGCTCCTCTGTAAAATGGGTTCTGCTGCCTGTTGATTTGTGGATGTGTTTCCATTATATATCAAAATGGAAAAAATCAACAGCTAGTCTTTGGCAGGGCCGCACTTTTTTATTGGCTGGTCTCAGACGTGTTTAATCAGCATCAAAAGACGATGATACCGCTTGGGCAAAATCGTTTTGGTGCGACAATCGCGCACCGAAAAGATCCCGGGTTGGTTCCTGACAACAACACTTTTATGTGGTATAGCATCGGCATAAACATTCGGACAGACCCATGCAAAAAATGATTCTGACGCTTGTGGGCTTCATTCTCATCGGTTCTGCCGGCCATGCCGGCAAGGTCTCCGAAGGGTCCGCTACCACCAAAGACCGGCTTCAGATGGTAAAAACAACCATTCAAGATCGGGGGATATCAGACACCCGGGTCTTGGAAGCCATGCAAACCGTACCCCGCCACCTCTTTGTGCCGGACGGGCTCCTGTCTGTCGCTTATGCCGATCGACCGTTGCCCATCGGCGAAGGTCAAACCATTTCGCAGCCCTATGTGGTTGCCTTGATGACCGACATTCTGGGTCTCAACCGCAACGATCGCGTCCTGGAAATCGGCACCGGCTCTGGTTATCAGGCTGCGGTGCTGGCAGAAGTCGTCGGCGAGGTTTATACGATCGAAATCAAGGAAAAACTTTACAGTCGCGCCCGTCAGAAATTAAAATTGCTCGGTTATGATAATGTCACGGCCCGACATGGCGATGGATATTTTGGATGGCCGGAAGCGGCTCCCTTTGATGCCATCATGATCACCGCGGCCATCGATCATATTCCCCCACCGTTGCTCACACAGCTAAAAGACGGCGGCAGGCTGGCATTGCCGCTGGGCAATCCCTTTAGCTATCAGAATCTTGTTCTGGTGACCAAAAAAGGCGATGATGTGCTGGTCAAGCAAATTACCGGGGTTCTATTTGTGCCCATGACCGGCCATGCGCTCAACAAACCCGCACCCTGAAAGCCCATGATTCTCAGCGCCGTTTTCCTGATCGGTTTTGCAACCCTGGCTTTTGAGGTCCTGCTGACCCGGATCTTTTCGATCACGCAGTGGAATCACCTCTCGTTTATGGTGATCAGCATCGCCCTGTTTGGCTTCGCCGCCAGCGGCACGTTTTTGAGCATTTTCAATGCTCGCTGGTCGCACCGGCGCCGTCGACAACCATCCACCCGCCAATCAACCGCCATGTGGGGGATGCTTTATACCGCCGCCACCCTGGTTGCATTTATCACCGTCAACAACCTGCCCCTGGATTATTTTCGTTTGCCGGTTGAGCCCATTCAGAGCCTGTATGTGCTGATTGCCTTCATCGTTCTGGCGCTGCCGTTCTTTTTCTCGGGCGGGCTGGTCGCCGTCGCCTACACCCGACGGCCGCAACAAACCGGCCTGATCTATTTTGCCACCATGAGCGGCTCGGCCTGCGGCGCTGTGTCACCGGCGCTGCTGCTGCCCCTTTTCAGTGAAGGCCAACTGGTGGTCTTTTTTGCCCTTATGCCCCTGCTGGTGGTGCCGTTCAGCCTATTAGCACGCCCGCAAAAACAGATGACTGAGGCCAGGCTTTCATTGATCCGCATTGGCTGGTCGGGTTTGGTTTGCCTGGTTATCTGCGCAACTCTATTTCTGGCATTGTACGACGGTCAACGCCTGATTGCGGTGCGTCCCTCTCCGTATAAAACCCTTTCCCAGGTTCTGCAATTTCCGGACACCCGTATCGAACAGACCGTCAACACCATCAGAGGACGAATTGATCGAGTTTCCAGTCCCCACATTCGCTTTGCACCCGGTTTGAGCCTGCGCCACATGGAAGGTCTTGCGCCCCAGAAAGCGATATTTAAGGACGGTGACAATCAGCTTGTTTTGTATGCGCCGGATCGCCCGCAAAGCGTTCGATTCGCGACCGATACACTTGCTTACAGCGGCTACCAGCTGAATCCCGGTGCTAAAAACGCGCTGATCATCCTGCAAAACGGGGGATCGGCCATGGCCTGTGTTCTGGCTGCCGGGATCGAAGATGCCACGCTGGTGGTTGAAAACCCGTCGCTGGCCGCCATCATTCGAAATCACTACGGCCGTGAGGTGATTTCAAGACCGCCGCGCACCTATTTGTCCGGCTGCAATATGCGATTCGACATCATCCACGTGGAAAACTGGGGA
>JASFGN010000602.1:0-3040 GCA_050123735.1 Desulfobacterales bacterium
TTATGGTTCTGGTCAACGAAATCCTGCATAATGTCAATCAATACATGAAGGGACTGCCAATAACCGAAGAAACCCTGGCCGTCGATTTGATCGATCAGGTCGGACCCGGTGGGCACTACCTGCAGGAAGACCACACCATGAAACATTTTCGTGAGGTCAGGTATTCTAAGCTTTTTGACCGGACCGTTTATGACCAGTGGAAGGAGATGGGCGCCAAACAGTTTGAGGAACGGCTGCGGGAACTTACTCAAGAGGCCATGGCGCATCAGCCGGCGCCGCTGCCTGATGAAGTCGTCAAAGAACTGGATCGGATGCAGGCCCATTGGGCGTAAGCGCCGTCTGCGCGCCACCCCATCAAAATCAACAAAGGGCGGCTAACCTAATGTTGCGATGAATTTTTGCAGATCCTTATCCACATCGGCCGGCAACTCGGGTGCTTCATAGTTGTTCAAGATTTGTTTTACCTTCATGTTGGCCTTGACCATGCTCTGGGGGGACCCATTTGCCTGCCAGGTTACAAAATCGTCACGGTTGGATAGGCGCGGTTGATAAAATTCGGTTCTAAAGTGGTCGAAGGTGTGATCTTTGTCCAGAAAGTGACCACCGGGTCCAACGGCCTTAATCACATCGAAAGCCAGGGTGTCCGGATTGACGTCAATTGCCCTGTGAATCCTTTTGGCCATCCCGCACATTTCTTCATCCATGATAAATTTCTCATAGGACATACAATTGAAGGATTCCAGGATGCCGGCGCTGTGCAGCACAAAATTAGCCCCGCAGACCAGGGCCATTAAAAGATTCATCATGGACTCATAAGACGCCTGTGCGTCCGGTGATTTGGCGTCGCACACCGCTCCGCCGCAGCGAGCCGGCAGTTTGTAATAACGGGCCATCTGAGCCGTGGCCGCGGCATTCATGGCCATTTCGGGCGAACCGATACTCAGGGTGCCGTTGCGCATCTCGGCATTGGAGGAAGCACCTCCGAAGATGACCGGCGTGCCCTCGCGGATCAGCTGGGTCAGCACAATTCCGGCCAGAACCTCGGCGTTCTGCAGCGCCAGGTTTCCCGCCAGGGTAACCGGGCCTGTCGCCCCGGCAATCGCCAATGACGTAATCAGCACGGGTTGCCCGGCAGCAGCATATTCCATCAGGGCGCCCAGCATGCGGGCATCGTATTTCAAGGGCGTTAGCGGCCCAACGACACTGACGATTACAGGGGCCGACTCAATTTGATCCCGGCCGCCGAACAGAACAGCCGCCATTTGTATACAATCGCCGGCAGCCCGGGCGCCCATGGTGCTGCCCATAAAACATTTATCCGAATATTTAACGGCGCTATAAATCATCTGCGCGTGCCGAATTTCATAGGGCACATCGGTGGGTTCAACGACCGTACCGCTTAAAACATCCAGATGGGTACTGGCACCGGTTAATTTGACAAAATTTTCAAAGTCCTCGAGGGTGGCTTTGCGCCGGCCGTTTTCAAGATCAGTGACAAAAGGGGCACCGTAACCGGGAGCAAAAAGGGTGTTGCGGCCACCGACCACCACATTGTTTTGCGGGTTGCGCGCGTAGAGCATAAAGCGGCGGGGCGCCTTTTTAATTTGAGCTTCGACCAGTCGGGAAGGGAAAAAGACGCGCTGCCCGTCGACCTTCGCACCCCCTTTTTTGAAAACATCCAGGGCCGGGGGATGGCCAATATCCATCCCGATCTGTTCCAGGATCTGCAAAGAAGTTGCATGAACCTTTTCAACCTGCGTTTTGGTCAGAATTTCAAAACGATGCATTCCCATTGTCCTTTCGGCAAAATTTTAGAAGTGGTTTTGTCCCGCTTGTCATAAAACCATTCCCAATAAAAGGATGGCGGCATAAGCGCTTGTAGCAAAAAGCCTTGCGCAAACGGAACGTTTTTTTGGCAATCGCTATAAAACCACTTCTAAAAACTATTATCGAAACGAAATCAAGTTCAAGTCAAGAAAAAAGACAGGGATCTCTGTCGCCGACCCGTATCATCTTTAAACAACTTGACAGGTAATATTACCTGTATTAACTATAATCATACTTATAAATAGAAAGGTAATATTGATGAACAGACTCAATTTTTCACTGACGATCAACCTCTCGCTCGATCTCAAGGAAGACAGCGCCAGTATCCATGTTGAAAATGTCCATCTCGTACCGGCTGTGGTTTCATTGCCGGTCCGGGTAGATTCCCATTTCAAGATCGATTCGTCCACGAACAAGAAAAAAGCCATCCATGATATTATGCTGGAAACGGCCAGGAAATATGTGCTGGATTCCGGCCAAAACAAGTTTAGCGGTGCAAAACTTTTCAATCTTGCCCTGGTGCGCCATCCCGGGTTAAAACGAAACACTTTTGCAACCCGGGTCATTGCCGCTGCACCGAATCACCCCTCCCACCGGCATTCAGCGAATCGCAAGGATTATTTTACCTACCTGGGCAAGGGTGCTTATAAACTGAACCAAAAATATCTGGGTGTTCCGGCAGACCAGATATTACCGCCTTCAGACCGGGTTCGGGAGCACGTCAAACGCAAACATATCGATCCGGCCAAAAAAGCCGGTAAAAAAAGCGTCTCACTGAGAGCCGGTGACATTCACAGAGAGCTCGGTTTCACCCGGCGCATCCCGGTGGTCTGCTCGGCGCTCAGGTCTCGCAAATTGCAAAAGAACTGCAACATCAAGCTCTCTTATATCGACGGCCACAACAATACCACCACGGCGACATTTACCTATCGACTTAAAAATAAATAACCCAACCGTATCTCGATGGAAAGCGCCTGCAGGGTGATCGACGGACGCGGCGGCGGCCGACCGCAGCAGGCTCAGGGAGGCGGACCCGCCGTGGAAAAACTTGAAGCAGCTCTGCAGAGCGCTCAGGACAGGCTTGTCAAAATGAACGGGGGATAAAATAGTTTCATTTATCTCTGGATCGTTGCAGCAATTCAACGATTGATTGATGACCCTGTTGAGAGGCCATCTGCAAGGGCGTCACACCATTTTCATTTTTGGCATCGAC
>JASFGN010000603.1:0-3039 GCA_050123735.1 Desulfobacterales bacterium
CGGCAATTATCTGCTTTATTTCCCATCATACGCCTACATGCGTAAGATTTTTGATGCCTTCACTGACCGCCATCCGCACATGGAGACCATTCTGCAAACGCCCGGAATGTCGGAGCCTGAAAGAGAGGCCTTTTTGCAGCGTTTTTCCCGGGACAACCTTCAAACCCTGATCGGCTTTGCGGTAATGGGCGGGATTTTCGGTGAGGGCATCGACCTGGTCGGCGATCGTTTGGTGGGTGCGGCAGTGGTCGGTGTGGGATTACCGGGAATCTGTCTGGAAAGAGAACTCATCAAGCACTATTTTAGCAATACCCTGGATGCCGGTTTCGAGTATGCCTATCTTTATCCCGGCATCAATCGCGTGCTGCAGGCCGCCGGTCGGGTAATCCGAACCGAAAATGATCGTGGTGTGGTCCTGTTAATCGATCAACGCTATGCGCATTATCGATATAAAACCCTGCTTCGCGAAGAATGGGATCCGATCAGGGTTCAGGATGCCCAGCAGCTGGCCGATCGACTCCAGGATTTTTGGATCCAGAAGTGATTGTGAATAGTTATTCTTTTATACCGCTTGTCATAATAATGTTCCGAAAAAAGGATGGTGGCATAAGTGCTGTCGCAAAAAAACATTCTGCAATCGGAACGTTTTTTTGACAACCACTATAAGACCGCTGGCTGCTTGCTTCTGGCCACTGGCTATTGTTACCCTATACAAGTTACATGTTTGCAGATGTCTTGTTTCTGGTATCATAGGATTGATGAGAATCTGAAGGCAGGGCAGTCCTTGAGAAAGCCAGATGCGAGAAGCCAGAAGCACGCTATTCGCGGCCTGCTGAAGCTCATCAACGAATAACTATAAACGAATAACCAGTAACGAATCTTAACGGCTGTAAGTGCCCATCAACTGGCCCTCGGCCAGAATATGTCCTTGCATGGCTTCAAGCAGCTGGGCCTTGGTAACACCGCTGTCCAGCTCGAGCATGGTGTCCAATGCATAGAGCTTGAAAAAATAGCGATGCGTGCCGCCCGGCGGGCAGGGCCCTCCGAAGCCCAATCTGCGGAAATCATTTGTACCATGGCGGGCGCCGTTTTCAAGAACAGCGTCAGACGGTATTTCGGCCGGCAGACCGTCTTGGTCGGCAGGAATGTTAAATAATACCCAGTGCACCCAGGTGCCCATGGGCGCATCCGGGTCATCACATATCAGCGCCAGGCTGGCGGCCTTCCCGGGGACACCGCTCCACGCTAAATCCGGGGAAACATCCGGCCCGTCACAGGTATGCCGTTTGGGAATGGCCTGACCTTCAGAGAATGCCGAACTGGTGATAACAAGTGCCATGATAGACCTCCTACAATCAATGTTTGGTGTGTGCTCTTATCAAGTCCATTAACTATTTCTTATGAGTCCATTGTTATCCGGTTAGACACTTTGGATCATTTGAAAAATTGAGATTTGTGATTTATTTGTCATTTGGTGCTTGAGACTTGGAATTTGATCTATTGTTATTGAGGATTGAAGGCACCGCTATTGTGGTAAATTATCTCTGAGAAACTATTCAAGTATTTGGTTCAAATATTTGACACCAGACGTAATTCAGAATATACTGAAACTTCGTGGAGGGGCAAATGAAATTTTTAGCAATCATCATCTGCGCTTTTCTGTCGGGCATATTTTATTCTAACCTTTTCGCCGGGCAGGTTTATACCTGGACGGATGAAAACGGCAATCTGCACGTGACGGACACCCCGCCACCGTCCAAATCCAAAATCAAAGACACGCTCGAATACCAGGAAAAAACGGCTGCTGAAATTCAGGCGCTACAAGACAGAAAAGGGCTGCGCAACCGGGAACGTGAGCAGCAAGCAGACAGAAACCGCGTTGAAGAAGCAAAAAAGCGCGCCCGGGAAGCGGACCAAGCCGCCCAGGAAGCAGCCGAACAAGCCGATCAAATCACCCAGGAAGTTGAAGTCTACGTACGCCGTCTGGGCTCAACCAAGGAAAAAAGAAAACAATTCAGGAAACGTATCCAAAGAGAAATACAGCGCGCTGAAGCGGCTCAGGAACGCGCCAGAGTGGCGGTGGAAGACGCCCGCCAGGCTGCCGAAGAAGCCCGTCAGATTGAGGAAGAATTTAACAACCCGCAGTTGCAAGCACAATAAACGACCCGATCACGCGAACAGCCTCTTTAGTGTGATTCAACAATCTCCTTAATGACATCCAGCATCGGCGATTTAAGGGGCCGCCATCTGGGTTCGATGGCCCGATCTTCACGCCAGGTAAAGTCCACCACATCATATTTTTCAGCGATGATGTGCTCGTTGTGCTCTCCGTAGGTCGTTTCAGGATAATACTCGATATAGAGCATCCGATCCGGTTCGATCTTAAACTGGCGGGCAACGTTGGTGGCGATATGACCGGTGCAACTGCGCACCGACATTCGGCTTTCCGGAATATCGGATACAATCACGATCATCGGTCTGAGGTAAGCCGGTCCGTCGGCTTTTTCCTTTTGCAAATCAAATATGCGCAGCCGACATTCACCGCTGGCCAGGCGCAACTTGCCGCCCCATCCTTCCCACGAAAAATTATCATCATAGATCATCATGGCAGAACATCCAGAGTGAAGCAATACCATCGACACCTTGCGCTTATTCGGCCGACGGTCTGTTGCCTTGCAAGGCAGAATATACTATATAGGCAAACAACTTTAACCAATTTTATTTGGGCCTTCAAAAAACGCCAAAAGAAATATATACTGAATTCATGATCGCAGACAACCCTAATTTAACCTACTTGAAATTTGATGAAAAAGATTTCATCCTGGTAGGGACCGCGCACGTTTCCAAAGAAAGTGTCCGCCTGGCAAAATCGGTAATCGAGCAACAAAAGCCGGATACGGTCTGTGTCGAGCTCTGTGCGTCCCGATTCCAGGCCATTCAGCAAAAGGATCGCTGGCAGAATACCGATATCGTCAAAATCGTTAAAGAAAAAAAGTCCTTTTTGCTGCTGTCGAATCTCTTGCTGGCCTCGTTTCAAAA
>JASFGN010000604.1:0-3037 GCA_050123735.1 Desulfobacterales bacterium
ATCCGAAATCCGAAACAAATCTAAATGTAAAAAAATTCAAATCCAAAACATATAGGTTTTGAACATTCCAGTTTCGAATTTTAGGCATTTTAGCTCATTTTAGTCATTTTAGGCACTTATCAATGACCCGTATAACCTCTCGGTATTTTCAGAAACCGCCGCAACGACTTCTTCCTCAGCGACCCCTTTAAGCTCTGCGATGGCCTTAATGGATTGCCGGATGTTCGCCGGTTCGTTGCGCTCGCTGGGATCGGGTCCCAGAACCGGACTATCGCTTTCGATCAACAGACAGGAAAGCGGGAGCCGCTTAACCAGTTTTTGCTTCTGGCGGGAACGGACCACAGACGGTGGAATTGAGAAAAAATGGCCGGCTTCGACGGCCGGGAGCGCAGCACCGGCCTTGCCGTCGAAGGCATGCATTTGCACGCGGGGGGCATCGTTTTCCAGAAGCAGCGCAATCGTATGACGACCGGCGGAGCGAGAGTGAATATTCAGGGGCATGTTCAGCTCCTTTGATAGCGCAATGAATGTTTTTAAAATTTCCCGTTGCAGCGTCTTTTCTGAATCTTCTTTTACGATCCAGTAATCCAGTCCAACCTCGCCGATGGCAACGATGCGCGATTTGTTATCGCGCAGAAAATCGGCCATTTGACGGGCTTGCTCTAAATCAAGGTGAGTCGGATAAAGCCCGGCGGCCGGCTTTAAAATCGGATATTTTTCGGCCAGTTCTAAATTTTTACGGGCATCCGCCAAGTTTTCACCAACCGCGATAATCGCGGCGACGCCGGCCTTGCGGGCCCTTTCCAGAACTGCATCGCGATCCTCGTCAAAGCTCGGGTCGCACATGTGGGCGTGGGTGTCCACCAGTTTTGGCGCTGATACTGTCAATGGTTGTCGACCTCAAATATATGCAATCCGCAATCCAAATTCTAAAATCTAAAATCAATCAGATCCGAACCGATAATGCTTTTTGACATCCTTGCGGATTTTCCAGGTGCAGGACATGCCGCTCGGAAAGGTCACCAGGTCCCCTTTGCCGACCTCCACCGGATCCTGCCCTTCAGGCGTGACGACCACATCCCCTTCCAGAAAATAACAGGTTTCAGACGCATCATATGACCACGGAAATTCTGATGATTCTTTGGTCCAGATCGGCCAATCCCTGACACCCAGTTCTGCCAGTTGCTCTTTGCTGGGATTTCGAATCACTTTGATTTCGCTCATGCAACCTCCTTTCATCCGGGTTTGATGGTTGTCGATATATGGCCGTATTGTGTTTTTACAATACCGCGCTTCAGAAACTTTAGTCACTTTAGATCACTTTATACTTTAGCTCACTTATTGATTATGAGTATCTGTCGGATGTTTGCAACGCAACCATTGGCCCTAAGAGTGGATTTTGAAACCGCTTCTAGCGATGGGCCTCCAGGCAGGCCACCCCCTCGGGCCCAACAACGGCGTTGTGCCGCACACCGGCCGGCAACTCCAGGCGGTCACCGCTGTTGAGGGTGACCTTATCGCCTGCATCGGGCAGACCGAAAGTGATGGACCCGCGAATCACATAAATAACCTTGTGGTAGGAATGGTCGTGGGCGCCGTAAACATCACCGGGGCCGTTGGACCACCCATAAGGGTGTAAATCTTCAGCGGCCATCATGCTGCGCAACAACGCCTCATCCGGTGCGGTATCGTCCGACCAGCGAATAACTTCTACTTTTTCTTTATTCATGGCTGATTTTCCTCTTGAGGCGCATTTACCATATTCTGTTTTTCTTATGCTTCGGATTGGAACGGTCAATCTTTGTCTGCAACCTCTGCGTGCGTCTGCGGTTAAAATTAAATTAATCCAGAAAGAAGTCGGGCAGCAGCTTATCGGCATTGTCCGGGTTCACCGCATATCGCTCCAGATCCGTGTAGCCGCGTGTTAGCAAAAGCTGTTCGTCTATCAACGATTGCCCGTTGAGCGCGCAGTTTTCAGTCGTCAATATTTCATAGGCGGCGTCGGCCATAATCTCGGGTGTGCGGCAATTCTGGAAAAGATCGCGATTGCCCACCACAAATTCTATGGCTGCCGTAGCGATCGCCGTGCGGGGCCACAGGCAATTGACCGCAATACCATACGCTTCAAATTCAGCAGCCATACCCAGGCTGAGCAAGGTCATGCCGTATTTTGACAACGTGTAGGGCACATGATTTTTTAGCCATTTAATATTCAGGTTGAGCGGAGGAGCTAAACTTAAAATGTGCGGGTTCCCGGAGGCCTTCAAGAAAGGCAGGGCCGAATGCGCACAGATAAATACCGCGCGTGAATTGATGCTTTGCATCAAGTCATAGCGTTTAATCGGTGTTTTTTCCACCGGTGTGAGGCTGATGGCACCGGCATTATTCACCAGGGCGTCGATGCCGCCAAATTCTTCTGCCGCCGACTGCATCATGCTCGCGACCTGATCTTCGCTGCGAACGTCGAGCTTGAGGGGCAGGGCTTTGCCACCGGCGGATAGAACTTCCTCGGCCACCGTATGAATCGTTCCTTTTAATTTTGGATGGGGCCGGTCCGTTTTGGCGGCAATGACAATATTGGCGCCATCACGGGCAAACCGCACGGCCATGGCCCGCCCGATGCCGCGGCTGGCGCCGGTAATGATGATGGTTTTGTTTGCTAAATTACCCATAAGATTTTCCTTATTTGCCTTGTTTTCCTCTTTTTTTAGAAACGGATCCTGTTCTTTTGTTAGGCACCCTTATGTATGCGTTTGCATCCCGCCCGGGCGGGACTGATGATGCGGGTAGCGACCGCACCGAAAAACCCTCATGATGCCTCAATTTATCCTTTTTCTTTTTTCAGAACGATCCGGATAGATTTTGTACAACGGATCATTGTAAAATCCCGGGATGGCGTATATTTTTCTTCTGGCAGGATTCTGATCCAGATCCAGCACCTGCCAGCGGTTGTTTTCGTTGGCCACCACCCACATATGACCGTTGGAGATGCCGGCATAGGCATCGAAGCCGGCAGCCTTTAAAAGCGATATCAACA
>JASFGN010000605.1:0-3029 GCA_050123735.1 Desulfobacterales bacterium
GAGATTAAATGCGGTGGCTAAACAACCGTTACATTAACAGCATGAGCGCCCTTGGGTCCCTCTTCGATTTCAAAGGTAACACGATCACCTTCGTTAAGAGACCTGAAACCGGTTGCATTGATTCCGGAATGATGGACGAAAACATCCGGGCCATCTTCTTGCTCGATAAAGCCGTAACCCTTACGGTCATTAAACCATTTTACAACACCATTTGCCACTGTGACACCCCCTTTGTTACTGTAATTACCATAGTCCCATACTTCAGGATGCCACCCGGACGAATGGAACCTTCCTGCAGAATGAAACCAGCCTTAAATCAAGACAGATCCTGATTAATATTTAAATTATAAATTCCTTTTCCCATCAAAATCAAGTACTTTCTTCAAGATAACCACATTTGGCGCTCAGAAATGCCCCGCCGAACACAGGTTTTTCGATAACCTGCACCGCAATGGGTAACCGCTTACCTATACATTGACCATTTTTTTTCATACGAGCAATGACGTTATCGACAGATGTGGATATAAATAACTATAATTACTCACAATTAATTTCCTTTTGCTTGATATTCGATTTTTGCATGGATATTGCAGTACCCATGTTTCAGAGGGTCACTAGAGCGTTAACGGTTCCCGACCGGGTTCGTTTTCGCGCCTGAGGAATTGCAGAAACAAACCAAATATCCGTCCTTGACTGCCCGCCAGCAACCATACTGTTGGATGCCATTGCCGGTTTTTTAAAACCCGCAAATATTTCGTATTTACAATGAACTGTCATTGAAACCATTTGCACCGGAGAGAACTGATATGAATGAATCCGGCAAGAAAACAAAGAAATCAAAACCGGCCCGCCCTGAGGCGCGTTCACGAGACCCTTTGGCGGAGAGACGAACAGGGCGTGACCGTAGAAAAGGCGTTGATCGACGCAGCGGATTCGACCGCCGGCGGGATACAGATCGACAGGTATCCGAGAGAAAAAGCATTGCGGAGGAATAAGGTTTTTACAACAGGGGATGATGGGAAACTCATCATGCCCTAACAAAAACTTTTTAAAATGCGCAAAAGCGGAAAGGAGCAACATGACACAACACGTTATTGCCAGCAATCGGTTTGAGAACAAATATCGACACCTGAGAAAAACCGACGGCCATCTGAGAGCTGAAATAAAGATAAGCCGCAACGATCTGGGCTATCAGTTTAAGCTGCAGGAGATCGATGATCACCAGGGTTGTTTTTTTGTCAATGAGAATTCTGCTGTGTTAAACATTCTGGACATCGGCACCGTTCTGGATATGAAATATTGGACCGCTGAAAAAATCAGACTGGTCAAATATGTTCGCGCCCAAATTAAAAATATTACCAGACAGAAAAATGAACCCTTTAAAGGGCATTATAAAGTCGGCCTTTCCATATTGCAGATGAAGGGCTTGGAGAGGATCAACCCGACGGATCGCTTGCTGAAAGCACGGGCAGAGGCCGAAGCCTTGCTGTCTGCTTAAGGTTGGTATCGACCCCGGGATGGCATTGATAAAGCGATGTCATCTCAGGGTGCAAGATAAAACACGCTTAACTGCTGTATCGAATTGGCTTGCGTTAATGCCAAAATAGGTTGAAGGGGGGAGTCACCATTATAAAGCTATTACTCATCGTTGTTATTATTGCCGCGATATATTGCATCGGCGCCGCCATCGCCTGCTTAATGGCAGCAGCCCGAGAAATGGAATTGCCCGATATTGAAGATATCGAGATCGGAGAATAATGGACGCAAGCAGGGGCTTTAAAGTTCGCCCTATTGCAGAATCCCTGTTTGCACCGGTGGCACCTGCAACAGGAGACAGTTGCTGTGTTCTCTGAAATTAACGCTTCTATGTTCTTGACGGATCGTGCACATCTCTGTTAGAGCTTATGTTCAAGTACCCAACAGGAGGTAGCGATGCGTCAGACCCTCATGATGTTTACCGCGGTTGTTGCGATTTTATCATTTCCGTTCACTTCCCCAGCCGAAGAAAAGCACGGGCGAATTTTTGCCGGCGCCGGTGTAAGTTATGTTGTCGAACGCTTCGACGATGGCGACCTGAAAGATTTTCCCGGCAACTCCAGCATTGATAATTCATGGGGTTTTAATGTTTTTGGCGGCTACTGGTGGATCAAACACCTGGCCTTTGAAGGCAACTTCAACTGGTATGCCGATTTTGATGGGCAGGCGGCAACTAACCGCAATTTCGAAATCAGCATCTGGACGGCCATGCTGGACGTACGGGTATTATCGCCCTCCTTGTGGCAGGACAGAATATTTCCATACGCCAGAGTCGGAGGCGGTTGGATGGACGTTGATATCGACGCCAATTCAATTGATTCCAGCGACTCGGACTTTGCTTACAATGTGGGCCTCGGTGTCGATTTCTTTGTTACCCACAAACTGAGTCTCGGACTCGACGGCAAACATGTGTGGGGCACCGGCGATGTTTCAGATTTCAACCATATGACGTTTGCACTCAGGGCAGCGTATTATTTTTGAATCTTGCATGAAATCGGAAGGGTTGAGGCGATAATATGAGAGGTATCGTAAATGTTATGTCTGGAATCTGCGGTATGATCACCGAAATTCGGGCCACATCCCAGGACCCATCCGGGATGGTGTCCCTGGAAATAAACACCCGCTGCGAAAGCATTCAAGGCCTGACCGACCGGCTAAAGGTTGTCAATCCGGAAGAAGAAATTTCTTTTAGAGGAGATGGGCCCAAAACACTGCGAATGGCGGCCGAACACTGCAAGCACGCCGCATGCCCCGTTCCATCAGGTATTATCAAAGCCATCGAAGTGGCGGCCGGTCTGGCGCTGCCCAAGGATGCCAGCATTAAGGTGACCCGGGAAGAATAAAGAGTGACGTATAATTTTGATCCGGACAAATGGTATGATGATGAGCGCGCTATTCTGGACGTCCGCTTAAAGGCCGGCGAGATGGGTGCACAGGAATACCAGCAGGCCCTATCGGCGCTCGAGCGTCGCTATGATGAGATGCTGAAGCGC
>JASFGN010000606.1:0-3018 GCA_050123735.1 Desulfobacterales bacterium
CATTCTCAATTATATCGGTGACGAGCTGGGAATGCCGACCCAAGTATTAAACCCGTTTCAAACCAGTTCCAACTTTGTGCCGCTGGTGCCGATTCCAGATTCCGTATCCGAACAGAGCTCCTTTGCACCGGCAATGGGTATGGGCCTGGCGGATAATTCCCGAACACCCAACTTTTTATATACCTATAAAGACAAGCGCAAGGCCGAACGAAATCAGCTGATCAACCGCGGCGTTTTCGCGCTTTTTGCAATTCTGATGATCGCCTGTGTCGGATTTTCGTTCTGGCAGGAGGGACTGCTGGATGAGAAAGAAGCCCAAAAACTGCAAATGACCCGCCACCTGGAGCAATACAATCTGAGGGTCGACCAAAACCTGATCCTTAAGCTGGTCGAACAGATTCGCCAGAAAAACAAATCCGACAGGGCTATCGGGCAAAAATATTTAACCCTTGCAGTGATCGGTGAGGTCGTTGACCTGACGCCCCCCAATGTTCGGTTACTGAGCATATCGGCGCAGCTGGGCCCCTTGCCCAAAAAGGCGTCCCCGGAAGACACCAAGGGGAAAAAAGCTGTCCAGGAGCCGAAATCTAAAGTCCTGATTCTGGAGGGGATTGTCCAGGGGGATCGCCTCACGCTTGAATCGACTCTGGCCGGATATTTGATGGAGTTGAAGAATTCACCCTTATTTGAGCAGCCGGATATCAGCACCAAATCATTTGAGTACTCAGGTAACAACCAGGTCTTGCGGTTTAAGGCAAAACTGAATCTGGTATAAACCGCAACCCGCAAACCATACGAAGAAGAAAAACCAAATGGCCGGAAGGATATCGACAAAACCGTTAGCCCAAAGCGTGCTCATTTTCATCGTATGTTTGGTTGGCATCCTGGCCTTTGTGCTGTTGATCATTCTGCCGTCTGAAAAATCAGCCAAAGAATTGGACCAGGAAATTGAGAAACTGAATGCACGCATAGAAGAGCAGCGCATTTTGACACCGGTTTTTCACAGCCTGCTCAAACGTACAAAGATGGCGCCGCCTTCGGATTTACCCGTACCGGAACGAACAAAATTGACCTACGGTGACATCAATAGCATCTCAAATGTTTTTCAGGATATTGCTGCACGACACAACTTGCAACTTGAAGACATCAAAACCGACGTCAGCTCGATGGTGGCGGATAGCGGTTATCTGTCGATGCAACTTCGACTCAACGGCAATTTTTATAAATTTCGTGACTTTTTAGTTGATCTGGGCTCAATTCCATCTCTGGAACACATTGAGGAAATTAATATCCAGCCGCTGAAAACGTCCAGGGTCCTTGAAATTAAGCTCTGGCTGGCACAGGAATAGCGTGTCGCGGGTTACGCGGCACGCGTCGCGCGTTATCCGAAAAGCGAAACACGAAACTCGTAACACGAAACGCGAATTATGACCCAACGGGAAAAAATAATTGTCGGTTTAATGCTGCTCACCGTGGCTTATGGTATTTACGCCCTTTTCTTTGAGGGCAAGGGTAAGAGCACTGCCACCGAGCCGGCCAGCGTCAGCTCTGCCGTTCAGCTGGAAAATTTAAATGCTTTTATAACCAAGGTTGCCGAAGCATCCAAGGCCGGGCTATCAAAGGAAGATAAATATATCATTTCGCGGGCCGAAACCCAGTGGAAGCAGGACCCGATGATATCAGCCGAACTAACCGACAGACCCCAGGAAGAAATAAAAAAGCAAAAGCAGGTGGTCCAGGCGGCAAGTCCGCGCCCCAACATCACCTACACAGGCTTTATGCAGATGGGCGATCGGCGGTTTGCCATCATTAACGGATTTGAGTATGCCCCCGGGGATCAGCTTGCAGATGGCACATATAAGATCAGCAGTGTCACGCCGAGTCAGGTCGTCATCGTTTCAACAGACGGTAGCAATAAGAAGTTTATTTTCCCACTGGAAGAATAACCATCAGGGTGAGAACTTATGAGCAGAGTCGAACAAAAAAACAGGCTAGGGCGTATTGTCGTTGCAGTGGTTATCTCCTTTTTGTTGATCGGCGGCTGTGCCAGTCCCAAACTGGAGAAACAGGATCCGTTCTTTGATGAATGGAAAACCAAGGCAGAAACATCCAAAGGGTATTCGCCGGGCAAACCCAAATTGGAGCTCGAGCAACCGGCCATCATCAGGCCCAAAGCAGCGCCGAAGGAAACTGACATTTATGAGGCCGCTGAAAAGCCGCTGCCCACTCGCAAGATCAGTCTCAAGATGACCGACATTGACGTGTCGGTCGTGTTGCGCGCATTGGCGCGTGCCTCGGATCAGAACATCATTGTCAGTGAGGCGGTTACCGGCAAGATCAACATCAATATCACCCAGGCACCCTGGGATCAGGTGTTTTTAGGTATCCTGCGCACCCAGGGACTGAGCTACGCCTGGGAGGGTGAGATCATCCGGATCATGACCGCCGATGATATGGAGGAAGACCTCAAGCGCCAGGCGCGCCAGCGGGAATTGACGCTGACCGAGCAACCTCTGACGCGCATCGTGCCGGTTCGATATGCCACAGCGGATAATCTGAAAGTTAACCTGGAAAAATTCCTGACGATCGATAAAGACGGGACCCCCATCGGCTCGATATTGGTCGACAACCACACCAACTCTCTGATCATTCAGGCCATTCGCACCGACATGAAGAACATTGTTGCCGTCATCGACGAGCTGGACAAGCCCACCCCCCAGGTGCTCATCGAGGCATATATCGTTGAAGCCAACAAGGACGTTGCTCGGGAGCTGGGCATCCAGTGGGGCGGACTGGTGCGAACCGGCAAGGGCACCGGCGTTGGCTTTGGAACCGGCCGAGACAGCGGGGTGCTCGGCGATACGGTCGGCACCGCGGTTGACCCGGTATCCGGCACGGTGGTGGATTTACCGGCCAGGGCGCTGAGCGGCTTCGAGCCCTTTTCGCTGGGTCTCGTATACCAAAACATTGGCGACGTCCTTTTGTCCGCTCAGCTGTCCGCACTTCAGGACAAAGGTA
>JASFGN010000607.1:0-3014 GCA_050123735.1 Desulfobacterales bacterium
TTTGCGGCAGGTGCTGCCACCAATCCCAGAATTCACTCATTAAAACCTTTTTCGCACTCCTTTCAAAAATGTCAGCCAATCATAGGGTATTATGTTTTTTATGTCAAAGAAAGGTGCCTCTTTTTGGGCTGCCTGGCGCACTCGCTATATTGGCTTGATTGGTTTAATTCGTTCAATTGGTTCGGTTTCGATCAAACAATTCAACTAATTTTTTAACCTCTGATCCCGGAACCCTGTTCCTTATTTTTGAGATACCTTCAGGTAGGCGCTGGCCAATTTTTAGTTGATAAATTCTGGCCGTATGGAATAATGGATTCCAGGGTACACCGGAAATTAAATGGGGTGACTTTATTGGATACGACCGCATCTATTGTTGACGTAACACTGAGCCGCAGCGGCCCGAACGTCTTGCGTATCAGCTGGAAAACGAAACACAAGAATCTGCCGGTATCTGTTTTTCACGGGACGAGACCGGAGACCATCGATCAAAGGGTCTCTCTGGAACGCACCAAAGACCGGTCCGAGGCGACCCTATCGGAACTGAGCCCGTATGTGGCGCACTATTTTAAAATCGTTCCAGAAGAAGGCAAAGCGATCATCGTTGGTGAACGGCGCCTTCCCCTGCAGGAAACGGTGAACACCCGCGATCTGGGTGGCTACGAAACCGCAGATGGCCACCGGCTAAAGTGGGGAAAAGTTTTCCGTTCGGATCACCTATCCCGGCTGTCGGATGACGACATTGCTTTTTTGAAACACATGAAGATAAAAAGCGTGTGCGATTTTCGCACTCTGGTTGAAGCCCAAAACAGGCCGGATCGGTTTCCAGTCGATGGACACGGTACCTATTTCCACCTGCCGGTGAACCATCTCAAGTTTGAACCCGGCCTTTTATTTGAAAAGCTTAAAAATGGAGATGCGAGCTGGCTAACCCCTTCATTTTTAATCAAAGGCTATCGTTTAAATTTAGATCAATTTGCCACCACATGGGGAGCGGTTTTCAGGCGGTTGGCAGACCCAAAGGGCTTGCCGCTGCTTTTTCACTGTACCGGCGGCAAGGACCGGGCCGGTACCTTTGCAGCCTTGCTTCTACTCGCCATGGGTGTGCCGGAAAAAACGGTTATCGATGATTACGGGCTGTCGAATACCTATATCGCCGATGTCGTCAATCAGATATATGCGCAATTGAATATCGATTCCGCATACCGGGAAAAAATTGCTCCTTATTTTTCGGCACCGAAGTACTGCATTGAAGCCATGCTTTCCCATCTGCATGACAAATATGGCTCAGCCCTCGAATATCTCACATCCCGGGCGGGTGTAACCCAGGAGATGCTGCAAGCAATCAAGTATCAGCTGCTCGAGTAAAATGTTCAAATCGTGGTCTTCTTCCCATCAGCCGCCGGCTACCCGTCTCCGATATTGCCGTTTTGCCAATTTGTAAAACGGTCTGACCGTCAAATAGTCAATGGACCCAATCCATTGTAAACCCATTAACGAATCGACGATTTAACCATTTAACTTTTCGCTTTCTTAAATTGACATTACTATAAAAAACCTTTAATATCGATTTTGCCATGTAGACAAATGATTGCCACAAACGCGCGGTATCTCTGTCTGACGGCCCAATCCGACGCAAAAAGGATATCTGCAATGGTACTTTCCGACAACCATCCAAAAGGGCCCAACCTTTCCGGTGTAACCGCACGCTTGTTTGAAATCATTTTAGATATGCCGTACTAAAACGCGGCCTTCTTTTAAAAGAAGCATAAACACAGCATCCACAGGGCAGAAGAAAATAATGAAAAAGAAAATATTGGTCGTCGACGATGAAGATTTTCAAAGAGATCTATTGAACAAACTACTGAGTAAGGCAGGTTATTCGGTGGCCGAAGCTGAATCACCTGAAGTCGCGCTTGCGCTCATGCGAAAAGAAGATTTTCCGGTGATCATAACGGATCTGATAATGCTTGATATGGACGGTGTCGAGTTTTGCCAGCGAATCAGAGAACGAAACTCACAATCGGTCATCATTGCGTTAACCGGATATGCGGATCTATACGATCTGCAGAAATTAAAACAGGTCGGCTTTGACAATTATCTGACCAAGCCTATCAAACTTGATAAAATACAACCGGTCGTCGAGGCAGGGTTTGAAAAAATAAAGCGAAGAAAGAAGTCCGGTCGCTAAGGGGTAAATGGTCCGCCGATAACCTTATCCCTGCCTGAATTTTTCGCCTGGTAAAGATACTGATCGGACATCGCGATAAGGTCTTCCACGGAAAAATTCTCCGGGTTTGCGCCCCTGTCAATACCGGTGACCCCGAAGCTGGCGGTGATCGAAACCTTCTCTCCTTCCCAGGAAAATTCTTTTTTTGAAATTTCCTCACGAAGCCTTTCGGCCAGGCGACTGGCATTTTTGTAATGGGTTTCGGGCAAGACGAGTAAGAACTCTTCTCCGCCATATCTTGCCAGCCAGTCCATGTCGGATCGGATCAGAGAAAGGATGCGCTGCACAAATTCTGTAAGCACCATGTCGCCGCACAGATGACCGAAGGTATCGTTTACCTGTTTGAAATGGTCGATGTCACATAAAGCAATCGAGAGGGGGTGATGATACCGCGAGGCCCTTTTAATTTCGTGCTGCAGGTGTTCGTTGAGGTACCCGCGATTATAGCAGCCGGTCAGCGAATCTTTTCTGGATAAAAGCCTGATTTCGCCATTGGCCTTTTCGAGCGATTTGTGCTTTCGCTTCAAACGTTCATACAATAAGGTGTTTTCCAGTACCAGTGAGTATTGTTTGGCCAGCATGGTCAGAAGCTTCATGTTTTCCTGGGTTATGAAGCTTTCCTTGATGGGTGTCTTGACCATGACGACACCCAGGGTTCTTTTAATGGTTGAAAGCGGCAGCATAACAATTGACTTGCCGTCCTCAAATGCCAGAGCGGGGATCAGCGCCGGTTGTCTGCGATTGATTATCCAGGAAAATATGCCGCATTCAATTTGATAATCGACTT
>JASFGN010000608.1:0-3011 GCA_050123735.1 Desulfobacterales bacterium
CCCTGAGCGTTGATCAAAAGAACAACGTGGTTGAAACCCGCAAAAAGTTGGGAGATGATGTCCTGCTGCTCGGCAATTTTGATCCTTACGGCACGCTGGTGACCGGTGATGTCTCTGAAGTTGAGCCGGTGATTAAAAAATGTATCGACGATGGCATCGATGCGGTATGGCCGGGCTGTGATCTCTGGCCCGACGTAAAAAAGGAAAATGTGGAGGCATATGTGCAGGCCGTGCGCAAATATGGTAAAGAAGCCTCCCCGGCCGTTGGCAGAATCGGGTAAAAATTATTTCTTTAGTTTAAAATAAAACACAAATCAAAATATTTAATGACGAAGGAGGATTAAATATGGGCGCTGATAAAAAAGAAGAAATTCTTAAAAAGCTGGCTGAATGTGTAGTGGAGTTTGATGAGGACGGAGCAAAGGAGTGGGCCCAAAAAGCCCTGGATGAAGGCATCGATGCATTTGAGGCGATTATGGATGGTCTGGCGGCGGGCATGGAAACCGTTGGTGATCTTTACGATCAACAGGAGTATTTTGTTCCTGAACTGCTGATGAGCGGTGATGCCTTATATGCGGGATTGGACGTTCTCAAGCCGCATATTAAAAAAGAGTCGGTAAAGAATATGGGACAGGTCGTCATCGGCACGGTGCAGGGGGATGTCCATGATATCGGGAAAAATATTATCAAGCTGATGTTTGAAGTCGGCGGGTTTGATGTCCATGATCTGGGGCGCGATGTTCCGCTGGAAAAGTTTGTCGAAGAGCAGCTCCGCACGGATTCGGAAATTGTGGCCATGTCGGCAATGATGACCACCACCATGGTCGGGATGAAAAAGGTCATCGAGATGATCAAGGAAAAAAATCCCAATGTGGCGATCATGTTAGGGGGCGCGCCGGTGACTCAGGATGTGGCAGATCTCTGGGGAGCAGACGGATATGCTGAAAAGGCCGGCAATGCGGTGCAGGAAGCCATTAAAATGATCAGCCAGCTAAGAAAATTGCAGGAGAAGGATTAGGGAATTTCAAAAATGCGATCGACAGGCGTGACTGAGTTGAAAAAGGAGGAATAGAACGCATGGAAGACAATAAGGCCAAAGTCATATTTCAACCCTCCGGCCGCAGAGGCGAGGTCCCGAAGGGGATTTCTCTGATAGAGGCTTCGCGCCTGCTGGGGGCGGATATTGAAGCCTTGTGCGGTGAAAAAAGGGTATGCGGCAAGTGCAAGGTTCGAATCGAAGAAGGATTCTTCGAAAAATACGGCATCGAATCCAAAAGGACGAATGTCAGCCCCTGGCAGCAAAAAGAAGAAGAGAAGTTCGTCAATGCCGCAGACCGGGAGGCCGGTTACCGGCTGGGGTGTGTCGCCCAGGTAGAAGGGGATCTGCTGGTCTTCGTGCCGGAAGAATCCCGTGCCGGCAAGCAGATTGTCAGCAAGGCGGCGCGAGATATTCAAATCGAGCATAATCCCGCGGTAAAATTGTACACCATCAAAGTCGATAAGCCCAGTTTTGAAGACCCCACCGGCGATTGGGAGCGTATTTGCGGTGAACTGAAAAAACGACACGGCCTGGATAACCTATCCATCGACATTTACGCCCTGCGTCAATTGCCAACGGCTCTGCGCAAGGGGAACTGGGAGATTACCGTCAGCGTCTGGATGGATCGAGAAGTCATCCGGGTGCGGCCGGGAAAAAAGGAAACCAATTACGGCCTGGCGATCGATATCGGGACCACAACTGTGGCGGCTTATTTTTGCGATCTCTCCACGATGGAGGTCATCGATACGGTCTCACTGATGAATCCGCAGTGCAAGTATGGCGAGGATGTGATGAGCCGCATCACCTATCACATGATGAACAATGATGGGCTTAAAAGGATGAGTGATGATATTGTTGAGGGGCTCAACTGGCTGGTCGATAAGGCCATAGAGGGAACGCATCCGCCCCAAAAAAAGGTAAAAAAGAAAAAGGGTGAAAAGGGTGATGAAGAATGGGTGGAAGCGCCGGAGGAAGGCAAAACCTATCTGCGTCTTACAAGGGAAGATATTGAGGACATTACCCTCGGCGGCAACACGGCCATGCACCATATCCTGCTTCAGCTCGACCCGGAACATGTCGGGCTTGCGCCATTCCCGCCGGTAATCCATCACAGTCTGGACATCAAGGCGCGTGATCTGGGCCTCAAGATCAACCCCGCCTCCTATGTATTTGTACTACCAAATGAGGCCGGGTTTGTCGGTGCGGATAATGTGGGCGTACTGATTGCCGAAGAGCCGCACAAGCAGGACGAAATCCAGCTCATTATCGATATTGGAACCAATGGTGAACTGGTTTTGGGCAACAAGGAAAAATTGATATCCTCGTCGTGCGCCACAGGTCCGGCATTTGAAGGTGCCCAGCTTGCCTTCGGTATGCGCGCCGCCCCGGGCGCGATTGAACGGGTTGTAATCGATCCGCAGACCCACGAAGTGGATTACAAGGTCATTGGTAAAGATGCCTGGCGAAAATATTCGGATCCCAAAGAAATGCAGGCCAAAGGAATCTGCGGATCCGGGATCCTGGATTTGTTGGCCGAGCTTTACAAAGCCGGCGTCATCAATAAAACCGGCGCGTTCAACAAGCAAGGCCAAAAATCCGATCGATTCCGCAAAAATCCGGATACCGGGCAGCCGGAGTTCGTACTTGCCTGGGCTGAGGAGACCAGTATCAACAAAGACATTGTCGTCACCCAGAAAGATGTCCGCCAGATCCAGCTGGCCAAGGGGGCGCTTTACGCGGGCTGCAAGCTGATGGTGAAGCGTATGGGTCTGGGGGAAGCGGATACCGTCAAAATTGCCGGCGCTTTCGGCACCCATGTGGATCGCGAAAAGGCATTAATTATGGGGCTGTTTCCGGACTGTGATATCGAAAAAATTCAAAGTATCGGCAATGCCGCAGGCGACGGCTGTCGGGCGGCCCTGTTAAATGTGGAAAAGCGTAAGGAGGCCAACTGGTACTCGAGGAATGTGGA
>JASFGN010000609.1:0-3009 GCA_050123735.1 Desulfobacterales bacterium
AATATCATTGATTCTGCACTTGGGATATCATGACAGAAAACCAAATATCACCGGAGTTGTGATTTATTGAGAATATCATAGTTTTGCCGATTTTGCAGATATGCAATGAGTCTCCCAAGGTTCTGGCATAAAGCAGGTATCTCCTGCATATGGTCAGTCCAAGACAATCTGGCAGGCGTCTTCATGCTGCTTGCAGACTACGGACCCGGGCTCGGCCTTGACGCCCACACCCAGAATGCCCATACGCTTCAATTCAAAGCTATGGGTCAGCGTCAGATTGGCCTCCTGAAATGCGCGATGCAAATCCAGGCTATTGAAGCGATCCTCATCGGGGTGCACGAGGAGATGTTTGGTAATAACGTTTTGGTAAAGACTGGGATAGTATTCTTCCATAAAATAGATGCCGCCGTGTTTCAGCACCCGGGTGACTTCAGCCAGACCGTCCCGCCAGGCAGGAACATGATGCAAAAAACCGAAGCCAAATACGGCATCCATGGATTGATCCGCATACGGGAGCTGGGTGGCATCCCCAACGCATAAGGAAACCATGCTGCCGTTGGATCCATTTAATCGACGGTTTGCCTTTAGGATCATTTGAAGATCTAAATCCATCAGGTAAAGTCGTTTGGGTTGATAGGTCTTGCGGATAAGGCCGGCACCGACACCCCGCCCGCAACCGATTTCCAAAATAGTGCTGCCGGTCTTTAATGCCACTGTGCCCTTAAACCACTGCATCACCAGATATTGCTTGAACTGTCGGACCGGGCTGTTAACAAACCAGCGTTCAATTCGGTTTAGTTTCATAAAGCGAGTTTTAAATATGCGTTTTATATTTTGGTCATTCGATATTCGGATTTGTTTCGAATTTCGAGTTTCGTGCTTCGGATTTTAAGCGCTCACTTCCGTTTATTCGTTTAGCAAAACAATTCTGCTCCAGCATGGGGAACCTGAATAATGATTACTTTACTGCCAGATGAATAACGGCAATTCCATTGGTCAGGCTCCGGTAGGATACGTTTGAAAAACCAATATTTTCAAGTAATTCTGCAAGCTCATCGGGTAGCGGAAACATCCGGATGGATTCTGGCAGATGCGTGTACGCGTTTCGATTGCCGGCAATCAGTTGTCCCAAAAACGGCATCATATAAAACGAGTAAAAATCATACAACCAGCGAAATACCGGCCAGGTGGGTTTGGAAAATTCCAGACACATTAGTTTCCCACCGGGCTTCAACACACGGTACATCTCTTCAAATCCCTTTTTCATATGGGTGACGTTGCGGATACCGAATCCCACCATTGCGCTATCAAAATGACAATCGGGAAAAGAAATGGACTCCGCGTTTCCCTGTACATATCCGAGGCGATTTTCAATATCGGTGTTGATCACTTTGTGCATGCCGGCCTGGATCATGGCACGATTGATATCATATATAACCACCCGGCCGCCCGCTCTGGCAGCCAGAATCGCCAGGTCACCGGTTCCGCCGCACACATCGAGAATATGATGACCGGGGGACAAATTTAGCATTCGAACGGCTTTTCGTTTCCAGGCGTAATGAATACCGAAACTTAAGAGCGTATTCATAAAGTCATAATAGCGGGCCACCGAGTTAAAATGCTGCACGACCCGATCGGTTTTCTGCGCAGCGCTGATGCGCTCATAGCCGAAGTAAGCCTCATCGGCACTTTTTGAACGGGTGCCTATTTGCATCTGACGCTTTTTTTCTTCAAGCCACTCCATCTTTTTTCCCATCCAATGAGAAAATATGAAAAACGATTCATAATTTTCGGTAAAATTTGCCTAATTTACAGATAACATAATCAGATTCCCATAAAAGTTCAACCGGAAGGATGGACTTTCAGCGCAAGACAATCCTTCGTTTAAAAAGATGCAATGAACTGGGGTCATGCGCCCACAATGACAATGGTCAATGATTTGACAACCTTCAAGCATCCAAAAATGATCTACCCGGGTGGGATTCTGGCTAACCCGTCGCTCTTACTTGCGAAATAAAAAAGATGGATTGTAGCGGACAAATTGGCATGAAATCTGCTTTTGATAATGGTAATCATAATGCGCAGCAGTGCTCGAACCAATATGTTCAACTCTGTTGATGTTGTATTTCCGGATTGAACCAGGAGACTTTCAAGATGAGTTGCTCTGAAATCAACTACTGTAAAAAGGACAAAATGTCCGTTTGCACCGCTGAAGACGCCAAACAACAGGAGGAATGCTGCTTTTTTGTAAAATCAAGCCACGAACCTCGTTGTATGTACTTCATTTTCGATGAATACTGCGATTGCTTGAAAGCGCAGATGCAGACCCAATAAATGTGTTATGGTGTTATGCGCTGCGCGGGACTTTCTTAAAGGAAAGATTCAGTCGGACTTGGATTTATTGAAAGGCGTTTTTATTTTTCAATCTCGGGATTGCACAACGGTGTTATCCCCCCGCTGCTCTATGCTTCGGCAAACTTCTTTGCCAGATCATTATCGATGACGTAAATACAGATTTCCTTGGCGCCCTGCTCGGTATATTTACATTTTTCGCACAAATTATTGATCAGATAGGCAACATCGTCCCTGATGCGCTTGTCATATGTTTTGAAATCCTCTACATCGTAATCTTTGATGGCGCGCCGAAAGTTTTCATTTTTTAAAAAGGGATCCAGTACTTTTTCTTTCAAATTGTACACGTAGCGGTCATGCATCGACTGGTAAACTCTGGTTTCCTGAATCGGAACGCCTTCAACCATGATTTCCTGGGTAAGTGTTTTGGACGTATACTCCTTCTGGGTTTCATCCCGAAAAGCCTTGCGCTGATTTCGATCGGCCTTGGGCCCGAGCAATTTGCCCTCGATACTTTCCAGAAATTCTTCGGTAATTTCCAATTTTTCCCCGGTATAGGTGCAGGTTTCAACCGAACCGATTTCAAAATTAATGGCAAACAGGTAGTTTTTGATTTCTCTGGCAATCTGTTCTTGATTGTAATAGTAAAGGGATTCT
>JASFGN010000610.1:0-3007 GCA_050123735.1 Desulfobacterales bacterium
GGTTTTAAATGCAACGCTGAATGTATTTTCAGCATCGTCATTGCTGATATGAATGTGACGCGCCCCGGTCGCCTTGTGCTCCAGGTCGTAAAAAAAGGATCGAATCCGCTCCAGGGCTACGACCCGTTTGACCGTGTAGTTACCGACCTGTTCACCTTGCCGGAAGTCTGAATTTCGTGCATCATTTAATTTGCTCATCACCATCGCTTTCTTGATTAAGGATTGACCTGTTTGGTATGGTTTTGGCTTTTTATACTAAAATTTACCACGAAAACACGAAAACTGAAAAGCACGAAAATATATATTCTATTTCGTGTTTTCGCCCTTTCGTGCTTTCGTGGTTGACGCCAGCTGCTCAGCTATTCTCTAGTTCAATTCAAGACGTAGATACCGGTAACGATAAAATGCAGATCAGGTGCAGGGCATCGTCTCAGGCGGCGATGTAGATGCCGCGGCTCTTGCGCTTAATTTTGCCAATTTTATTCAAGCGGAAAATAATGTTGCGAATTTTTTTCTCACCGAATCCGGTCTTGGCCTGGATATCCGCAAATCCCATCCCTTGGCGGGAGCGCTTGATGGTCTCAAAAACCATATCCACGGCCGTGACGGCCGTTTTGCGATCTCCCATCTTTCCCGTCAACGGGTATCCACCGCTTGCCATACCGGCCATGATCAGATTTTCCAGTCGATCCAGTTTTGCCATAATTCGCTCAACGTCTTTTTTGGTGGGGATATTGTAATTTTGCATGAAAAATTTTACCATGGCATCAAAGCTGATACCTTTGCCCCTTTTTCTTGACATGGGTTCCTCCTCGCGCAAAAGGTTATTCCCTGAATTTTGCATAAAAATAAATGCGAAAGGAATATGATCAGAAGTGGTTTCAAGACCTCAGATCAGGTCCAAGGGCAAGGCGCAGAGCGAGCGGGAAAGCGCAGCATACATGGGTATGTGAGCATTTACCGGAGGTCTGCAACGCGGCCATTGGGCCTCAGATGGGGTTTTGAAACCATTTCTACTGGCACGCCGACAATGGATAAGCCTATGGAATTTGGGGTAAAAACTAATGATAAAACCGCAAAAAGTCAAGATGACATCTCCTAAAGCGTTACTGAGAGCCTGGAATCTAAGGCCCAAAAAAAAACTGGGCCAGCATTTTCTAATCGATCCGTCAACCGCCGATATGATTGCAAGGCATTCGCGGATTTCAGCCGCAGAGACGGTAATCGAGATCGGTGCCGGATTGGGCGCGCTCACGATTCCAGTGGCCCGCATGGCAAAACGCGTTTATGCCGTTGAAAAAGATTCCCAGTTAATTCAATTGCTAAAGCCAGAGATAGGGGCCCACAGTTTAACCAATGTTGAAATTATCGAAAAAAACATTTTGGATGTGGATTTGCAGATGCTGGCTGGAAACACGGACCTCCCGCTGGTTGTCATCGGAAATCTACCCTATAACATCTCGTCGCAGGTTCTGGTCAAGCTGATAGAGGCCCGCCACAGCGTGAACCGCGCGATTTTAATGTTTCAAAAAGAGCTGGCCCGGCGAATTACGGCAAGCCCCGGCAATAAGGATTACGGGAGACTGACCGTCATGTTGGCCTATTGCGCCAAGATCAAATCCATCGCGACGGTGACGGCATCGCTTTTTTATCCGGCACCCAAAATCGATTCGGAAGTCGTCGAGATCAACTTTGATGTCAGGCGCCCGTATCCGCCCCACGATGAAAACATGCTCTTTCAGGTGGTCAAGGCCGCATTCGGGAACCGGCGCAAAACTTTAAAAAACGCATTGTCAAGCAGCAGCCTTCAGATCGAACCGTTGAAAGCCAAACAGGCCCTGACGGCCGCAGGTATAGATCCGGGCCGACGCGCAGAGACCCTTGATGTGTCTGAATTTGTGGCGCTTCAAATCAGTTTGGCGCAGACGCTTAAAGCACGCTAAGCACCGGCGCCCTATCCATGGAATATTGGTATGCTGGAAGAATGCAACACTGAATAAGAAAAACGGCAATTCGACGAATGTCTCTTGACCCCGTTAGGCAGGCATATTATGTTTTATCCAGAATTTTAAAAACCCAAGGTAGATGAGGAGAATCCAATGGCCGTTAAAGTATTGATTCGGCGGAAAGTACCGGAAGACAAAGCCAGAAAAATGATCCCGCTTTTTCGGGAAATGCGATCGATGGCAAACCAGCAGCCCGGCTACATCACCGGTGAAACGATGCGCAATCTTGAGAAGCCGGACGAATTCCTGGTCATCAGTTCGTGGGAAACATCAGAAGATTGGAAGCGCTGGGTGCAAAGCGATCAGCGTAATCAAATCCAGGACCAAATTGATGCCCTGCTGGGCGGCAAAACCGAATATGAAATTTTCCATTACGGTTTTGCAGAATAGCGGTCACCCCCTCCAAACAGGGCCGGTCGATTCAGGGCGATCCGGATGATTAAACCCAGAAGCTTCAATCAACCGGAGTGATGGAGTATTGGAGTAGTGGAGTATTGGAAAACCGATTTTCCGAACCACCCAACACTCCAGTACTCCACCACTCCATTATTCCAGATTTTAAATGATAGACGCTCGATTTGATCCAACCAGACAACTGAAAGCTTTTGCGTTCGAGCTTGAGAGTGCTACATGTTTTCCGCGATAGATACCGTTCGATCTCCTAAAATATTCACATAACTTCCCATTTCATTGTCATACCAACCATAGATAACTGCCTGGGTGACCGGCACCCGGATAACGGATTCATTTAACGTGGTAAAAGATTCTTTTGCCAAACCGGGCACTTTGTTCAAATCGATGCTCGCTTCAGCAGTTCGGGTATGGGTTTCGTGGCCCTCGATGGTAGCGGCAACCCTCGGCAGGCCAATCATATCGCCGGATACATTCTGTTTATTGGTAAAATAAAGGTAGCCCTGGGTGTTTTTCGCGGCTGCCTGCTCGAAGATATCATTGATCGTATCCCGCGTGATAAAGGGACCACTCGGTTCTTCTTGCAAGTT
>JASFGN010000611.1:0-3006 GCA_050123735.1 Desulfobacterales bacterium
CTGGCAAACCTGCTGGGCAATGGTCCCATTATACAGCGGTTGGGCGATTTGCTGAATGGGCGGCGCAGCACACCGGAGCGCATTAATCGCTGTCTGACACGACCAACGTTGCCTGAGGCCACCCCCGGTGATCTGAGTTTCGTTTTCCCCTACCGGCACCTTCAAAGTATTATTGAAATGCTGCAGGCACTCGACAAGGTAGCGCCGGGTGTTTATTCACGCCATACGTTGTTATACGGGGTTGAAGTCAAATTTTATTCCAACCGCATTGAGTTATCCCCGGTGCTGGAAACCGGCGTGGAAAATTTATTTGCCATCGGCGACGGCGCCGGGATTACCCGTGGCCTGATTCAGGCATCGGCCAGCGGGATTCTTTCCGCTCGAGCCATTGCCCGGCGCCTTAAAGACGGCGGTAGCTAGTCACCTGAATTTGAAGTTTATACTTTATTCTAAGTAAATTTTTCACCACGAAGACACAAAGAGCACTAAATTTCTATAAGAATTTTAATGAATATCTGTTTTATCGTTTTTCGTGATCTTCGTGGCTTTGTGGTTTTCTTACTGCTAGCTGGTCATTAAAGCGAATCAGCACTCAGGTTGCGTTTGAAAAATTTGAAAGGAGATACTATGAGCGAAAACGTTGTTTACACATCAAAAGTAAAAATTGAGCGCATCAAAGGCCCTTTGCGACGCGCCTACTTGCCACAAGAGGATGAACCGGTAAAATTTGGTGTACACTCCGAAATTGCCGAGCATTACGGGGTTGACCCGCAGGTTCATGAGCCGCATGCAACCACCCTGGATTATGTCGTTGCCGCTGCGGCGGGCTGACTGACCGGCACTTTTGGCAGCGCGCTGGAAGCGCGTGACATTCCGGCCGGCGAAGGTCGGCTGATTTCAGAGGCAAGCGGAGAGATTGAAAAAGACGGCAAGGCGCTGGTCATTCGCCGAATTCATGTAACCTATCATCTTAAATTAAAGCCGGAGCAGCAGGACACTGCTCAAAAAGTGCATGGATTCCATGCTGATTTTTGCCCGGTTGCGCGGTCGATCAAAGGCAGTATCGATGTGAGCACGGAGCTACAGATGACGGATCTATAAATCTATCCACCCGCACTTTGGCATGCTGTAGCTGGAAAATTCTAAATCGGATTTCGGATTTCGGTATTCGGATTTAAATTATTCCGGCGGAGAATATGTTGATATCCCGGTCGATCAGACCCATGTCGATGGTCATCTGGTGACGGCTCCGGCATGGCCGGCGCATCCGGACTGGCTGGCAAAGTTTTTAGCGGTGCTTGGCACCAAAATCGAACTATAACCTGAATTTTGCATGAAAATTTATGAGGCGAACATGGGAGTTGGCATGGCCGTTGCGGCCAGGCCGGCAACCCTCATCTCTGTAGGGACCTTTTTCACGGGTCGGTTGATCCTAAAACAATAAGAATTGTAATATAGCCAACATAGATGATTAAACAAACAATTCCCTCCCAGCGATCCAGCGAGCGCTTTTTGCCGGTAAACATAAAGAGGAACAACATGAGACTGGAGAGAATCACCATACCGAGATCGATATTATTTTTCGTTTGAAACGGCAGCGGCCTGATGGTAGCGCTAATTCCGAGCACGAAAAAGATATTGAAAATATTTGACCCCACAACATTGCCCACCGCAATGTCCACATTTTTTTTGTAAGCGGCCACAGCCGAGGTGGCCAGCTCCGGCAATGATGTTCCCACGGCCACGATGGTCAATCCGATCACCGATTCGCTTATTCCCAGGTGCGATGCAAGGGCAACGGCACCGTCGACGATCCATTTCCCGCCGATGGTCAACCCGGCCAACCCCACCAACATATAGAGCAGTGACCGCGGCCAGCCATATTGCCTGGCGGAGATATGCTCCTCCATTCCTTCAATCCGTGCTGCGATGGAAATTGTGTAATATATGAAAATAGTAAAAAAGCAGAAAAAGGTCAGTCCGTCAATTCTCGTCAATTCCGATGCGCCGGCCCCATCAAGGATTCGATCGTTGGCCATAAACAACAGTACGATGGCAGCCAGCAAGCTGAAGGGGATCTCTTTCCAAACAGTTCCCTTTGTCACGGCCAGTGGATAAAGGATTGAAGATATACCCAGGATGAGCAAAATATTGGCAATGTTGCTTCCCAGCACGTTGCCGATGGCGATGTCGGTATTGCCTTTGAAACTGGCAATAATATTGACAAATAATTCAGGGGTCGAGGTGCCGAAAGCCACGACGGTCAATCCGATAACCAGATCGGAAACATTCAGGCGTCTGGCCACTGAAGTAGCACCGTCAACCAGAAGATCAGCGCCCTTGACTAAAAAGACGAAACCAATGACAAATAGAATAGGGGTCAACATCATAAATCGTATCCGAGTCAGGAAAGGGTTTTTTGCTACAAGCGCTTATGCCGCCATCCTTTTATTTGGAACGTATTTATGACAAGCGGTATAAAACTGAAAGCCATTCAACACCGGCTACTTTTGAGCAGCCGGATAAATGCAACTACAAGTTTATAGCGGTTGGATGGTGAATTGAAAAAGCGATCGGGGCTGTTTTCATGGGACGATGCAAACGGTCATGTCCGCTGCTCCATTTAGGACTTTTTTGGTGATGCTGCCCATGGCATAATCTTTGACATTGGAATAACCTTTTCTGCCGAGTATAACCGTACCGATCGCATTTTCTTCGGTTTCATCTAAAATATCCTTTGCCGCGCTAGAGCTGCCATCCACCATCTTGACCGATATTCGGTTTTCGGCAATTCCCGCCTGGATGAGCTTTGCACGGGCTTTTTTCATGTAAGGAGCGACCATATCCCCTGCTTTTTTTTGCCAGAATTTCTGAACCCCCGGGAATTCTTTCAGTACTTCTTTGGGAACAAAGCGCCTCAAATCCCGTTTTGAATGAAATACCGTAACATTTACGTCGGTGCCTGAAAGGAGAAAGGCCGCATGATCAACGGCCCGCATGGCATTT
>JASFGN010000612.1:0-3004 GCA_050123735.1 Desulfobacterales bacterium
CAGAGTCAAGCTGACATGCAGATGGAGCATCATAATAAAATCATGGAAATGGAAAAGACCTGGGATCCTTTTGATACTTCAGATAGGATGTGATCCACTCAGATATCATTAGATAATTGGGGAAACATTTTTCAGGATCAGAAAGGCGGGTTTTAATCCGTATTGATTCTCCGATGAGAAGCCCAAAAAATTAAAGGCCCAATCATTACCGATTGGGCCTTTGTCATATTCGGAAAGAATTGCAATTCATTATTTGGTAATGGGCTTCAGCTTGAGGTAGAGTTCATCCAACTGCGTTTTACTGGTTTCTGAGGGCGCCTGGGTCAGCAGACAGGCGGCCTTCTGGGTTTTGGGAAAAGCAATCACATCCCGGATAGAGGATTGACCGCACATCAGCATCACCAGCCGATCAAAACCGATCGCAATCCCGCCATGGGGCGGTGCGCCGGAATCCAAAGCATCCAGTAAAAATCCAAACTTGCTTTCATAGGTCTTGCGATCCATGTTCAGGGCTTTAAACACCTTTTGCTGTAAGCCGCGTTGATGGATCCGGATGCTGCCACCACCAATTTCGAATCCGTTTAACACCAGATCGTAGGCCCGGCTTTTCACCGCCAGCGGTTCTTTCTCGAGGCTATCGATGTCCTCCTCCAGGGGCGAAGTAAACGGATGATGCAAGGCCTGCAGCCGTTTTTCGGTTTCATCGTATTCAAACATCGGGAAACGGGTAACCCACAAAAAATGATATTCATTTTCATCGATCAGGTTCTGCGTTTGGCCAAGATGATTGCGGAGATGCCCCAGGGATTCATTGACGATCTTGGGCTGGTCGGCCACAAAGAATACCAGATCACCGGGCACCATGTCGATCCGTTCAGCCAGCGCTTCTTTTTCGGTATCCGCAAAGAACTTGGTGATCGGAGATTGCCACTCATTTTCTTTGACTTTAATCCAGGCCATTCCTTTGGCCCGGTAAACACGGACAAAATCGGTCAAATCGTCAATTTCTTTGCGCGAAAAATGATTGCATCCTTTTGCATTTAAGGCTTTAACGATCCCGCCCTTTTTGACCGCATCGGCAAATACCTTAAAATTGGATCCGGCCACGATGTCGGAAATATCTTTGAGTTCCAGGTCAAAACGCGTATCGGGTTTATCCAGCCCATAGCGGCCGACAGCCTCCTCGTAGGTTAATTGTGAAAACGGTCGCTTGAGTTTGATGCCGAGAACCCGCTTAAAAAGCCGAACCATCAGGCCCTCGGTCAGCTCCATGACATCGTCTTCACCCACAAAAGACATTTCAATATCGATCTGGGTGAACTCGGGCTGACGATCGGCACGCAGGTCCTCGTCCCGAAAGCAGCGCACGATTTGATAATAACGATCGTATCCGGAAATCATAAAAAGCTGTTTGAATATTTGCGGCGATTGCGGCAAAGCGTAAAACTGGCCCGGGTTCACCCGGCTGGGGACCAGATAGTCCCTGGCCCCTTCCGGCGTGCTGCGGGTTAAAAAAGGCGTTTCCAGATCGAGAAAGCCGTTTTGATTGAGATATTCTCTGACCGCAGCCGTGGTATGGTGCCGCAGGATAAGATTTTTCTGCATGGCCGGCCGCCGCAGATCCAGATGGCGATGCTTGAGTCGGATGGTTTCAGACGCATCGATTGCATCTTCAATTAGAAACGGCGGTGTTTTGGCCTTATTTAAAAGTCTGAATTCGGTAACCGTCACTTCAATCTCACCGGTTTTCAAATTCGGATTCAGCATATCCGCCGGTCGCATGTCCACTTTGCCGCGCACCGCCAGCACGTATTCGTTGCGGATGGCATGCGCCTTGGTGTGAACTCTTTTGTCTACCTTGGGGTTAAACACCACCTGGGTGATGCCTTGCCGATCCCTTAGGTCCACAAAGATAACGCCCCCGTGATCCCGGCGGCGATGGACCCAGCCCATCAACACCACTTCTTTGCCGACATCACTGGCATTGAGCTCCCAGCAATGATGCGTTCTACGCATGTTACCGAGTTGATCTGACAATCTAGTCTCCTTGTTCGATTGGTTTTATCGGTTAAATTGGTTAAATCTGTTTTTGCCGATTGGCGAACCGATTAAACCAATCAAACAAATTTAACAAATCAAACTATTTTTTAATTATTTTTTCCTTAACATTTTCAACCAGGCCGTCAAATGGAATTGACACCTGGTCCTTGGTTTCCATATCGCGCAGGACGGCCTCACCTTTTTTGAGCTCGTCGTCACCGACAATCAGCACATGCCCGGCAGCAAGCCGGTCGGCCCGCTTCATCTGGCTTTTCAAGCCCTTTGAGCCAAAATCCAGTTCGGCATTGATGCCTTCATCCCCCAGGGCACAGACCCACTCAAAGGCCCGCAGGCGGCTTTTTTCACCCAGGGCCGCCACGAAAATATCCGGTTTGCGGTAAAATTGAGCGGCTTTCAGGCCGGTTAACTCGGTCAGGCGATCAAATCCAATGGCAAAGCCGGTAGCCGGAATATCGGGACCGCCCAGCTCGCTGACCAGCCCATCGTAACGGCCGCCGCCGGCAACTGCATTCTGCGCCCCCAATGCTTCGGTCTGAATCTCAAATGTGGTGCGCGCATAATAATCCAGGCCGCGCACCAGGTTTTTATCGACCACAAAGGGAATTTTTAGTTTTTGCAGCATCCTTTGGACTTCGTCAAAATCGGCTTTGCATTCCGGATCAAGGTAATCGATTATCGAGGGGGCATCTGTCATCGCCGCCCGGCAGTCCGGCACCTTGCAATCCAGAACCCTTAACGGATTACGATCCTTGCGTCGCACGCAATTCGCACACAGTTGGTCACTGACGGATGCCAAATATTCCGATAAAGCGGCTTTAAATTCAGGACGGCATTTCGGACAACCCAGTGAGTTGATGTGGGCTTTGACATCTGCGACTTTGAGTCGCGCAAAAAGCGTCACCAGAAGATAAATCAGCTGAACATCGGCCAGGCCGGATTGAAC